>PBMU01000009.1 GCA_002722775.1 Rhodospirillaceae bacterium | reverse complement strand
GCTCGATCGGCTGCGTGGAATATCAGCGAGCGCAACGGATCTCGGGCCGGCATCATCTCTGGTTTTCGGAGGTCGACAGCGACGATATCAGCTTTACATCCCACCGCAATCCGCCCGATGTCATCACGCATCATCGCCGTCGCGCCTCCCACAGTCGCCGCGTGAAACAGCATGCTCGTTGAGACGTCATGGATGTTGTGTGCTGCGATACGCGCAAGGGTGCCCGCCTTGCGGATCTCTTCGATCATGTTATGCGGGGTTGTATCGGTGCCAAACGCCATATTTATACCAGCCCGCACGTACTGGCCAAAACTTTCCATTATTTGGCCATAACGGGAAAACGGCGTCGGACAATGCGCAACAGAGCAACCCTTATCCGCCAGCAGGCCAAGGTCCTGCTCGGTCCACCAATTGATCCAAGAGTGTCTATCGATAAAAATCGCGTGACCGAACAAGCTTTGTGGGCCCATGATTCCTATATCGGCAGCATGCTGGATTGGGGTGCGACCATGGCGGCGTATCATCTCGTGTACCTCAAGTACACCCTGAGAGATGTGCAGTGTGAAGGGGATAGCTCGGTCCTTTGCTGCTTCGAAACTATCTCGTAGCAGGTCGTCTTTGCAGTTCTCGATTTGCATCGGCGAAATAACACCAGATAGCAGATCGGACTGATCAGAATTTAGACGATCCAAGAAGGCGAGCGCCAGGTCCATCTCAGCCTGTCCACCATCGCTGCTCCATTCGAAGCCAAGTTCGTGATCGTTCTCAAGCTTCCACCGCGCCGAAGAATATCCCGGCGCGAGAAAACCGCGCATTCCGGCCTTTTCGTAAATATCGGTCCAGCCCTCGAAGACAGGAGAGATGTCGCAAAGCGAGGTCACCCCCGACTTCAAGAGTTCGCACAATGCGACTTCCAAACTTGCATGCCGCAGCTTTATTGAGCTCGTGTCGAATGCCGACGCTCGCTCGTAGAGACCAGTCATATACATATTCGCCACACCGTGTTCTTCGCGAATACCACGGTAGACAGGTTCGTGAGACGGATGGGAGTGCACGTTCACCAGTCCAGGCATAATCATTCGATTTGCGCCATCGATTACAATGTCCGATCGACCATCGAAATTCCGCCCCACGAAAAGAATATGATCGTCCCGGAACGCGATGTCTGCGCCCTTTAAATAAACGTGTTCGGAGCCATTCCAAGCAACTATCCATTCTGCTTTTCTGACTAATGTCGTTGGCATTGCAAATAGCTCCGTCTATGACGTTGCAAAAGGGCTAGTGACACCCTAGTCCGACCAATAGCATTGCGGGATCATCGCACAAATGGCCGGAAACTAGCAGATTATCGAAACACTTGTGATTAAGAGCTAAAACAAAGCCTCGGTTCAACTAATCGCGATGATCTGCTATCGCATGACTATAGATGATGGTTTTACCATACGAGATTCTGGGAATGGACGAGAAAGGATTCATACTGGAAAAGATCCCTACCTTTGCCGATCCGACAGCGTTTCCGGCCGGTCGCAGGCGACAGAACCCATTTCGGATCGTAGCACTGGCACTGGACCGTGCGCTTGGTGATTTTGCTGCCTTGGTTTGTTACGCGGCATCTGTGAAGGAGCAGTTCGATCACGCCAAACTTGCCGTCTACTTCCGCAATGACCGTCCATACAAGCGTGATATTCTCTCAGCCTGCCCGCATATCGACGAGATTTTTGAGATGACGGGAACCAACAGTTTACCACTCGATGTGATGGACCGGGCCAATAGCCCAACGGTGGGCCCGCCCAATTACTGGTATTCAGTCGGCTGGAACTGCCCACATTTGCTGGTAACCCCTAGTATGGCGACCTACGGGGCCCTCACCGCTTTCCATCAATCTGCACGATTTCGCATTCCCGACGAAACAGTCGATGAAATGGGCAGATTCCTCGTCAGTGCGGGGGTAGACCCCGATCGATGGTTCTGCGTCACACACTTTAGAGAAGGTGTATACTGGGACCGACCGAGTTCGCCGTTTCGCGACCCACAACCGGAAGCATTCGAAGACCTCGCGCATTTTGTGATAGACGATCTTGGTGGACAAGTCGTGCGGATAGGTGACCCAAGCATGAGCCAGTTTCCAGAGCGCGAAGGCCTGGTCGACCTCACCAATATAGGAGCCGGCAGGTTTAGCCATCATCTGTTCGCGATTTCTCGCGCAAGATTCATGCTAGCGAGCAACAGTGGGCCGGGGATCTGTGGCAGCGCGTTCGGAACACCGACGGCAATGGTCAACAACTCCGGACAACACAGCGTCTGGAACCCGACGGATGCCGCCATGTGGTGCCACATCTTGGCACCTGATGGTCGGCGGATTACTCATGAGGTTGCGACAAAACGGGAGATGTATTTCTCCAGCGCGCTCAATCATTTACGTGAGTTAGGTTTTGAGATCCAACAGCAATCGGTAGCCGAACTTAAGGCACTCGCCAGCCTGATGCAAGAGCGCACCTCGGAGACGACGAGTTGGCGCACACAATGGCATGAAGGTGCGTCACGTGCCCGACCAAATGCCTTCACAGTTGTGGCTGAGCCAGCCGAAAAAGCTACGTACATACTGTTTTCCGATTTGGCGCCTGGTCAGGGCACAATCAAACTCAAGAACGAGCCCTTCTGATAGCTGATGGCGGCTACC
Source organism: Rhodospirillaceae bacterium (assembly GCA_002722775.1). Lineage (GTDB taxonomy): Bacteria > Pseudomonadota > Alphaproteobacteria > Thalassobaculales > Thalassobaculaceae. The sequence goes on along the minus strand of PBMU01000009.1, from coordinate 16,987 downwards.
AAAGCGTGTAGCCGCCATCGATTACCATTTGCTGGCCGGTCATGTAGGCCGAAGCGCCGGACAACAGAAAGACTACAGCCCCCACTATATCATCTGGCTTGCCAATGCGTCCCAGCGGTACGCGTCGGATGATCTCGGCCATGTAGTCCGGCCGCTCCTCGCCTCTTTTTTTCGGAAACCAACCAGGCGCGACCGAGTTCACACGAATCTCTTTCTCAGCCATCAAGACTGCCAGATATTTAGTCATTTGCAAAATCGCCGCCTCGCTTGGCGGCAAGGCAAGATTCGGTTCGTTCTCCAGATCGAGGTAAACGCGGGGGTCGGGAGCCACCAAACCCCAGATAGACGCGATATTCACGATCGAACCGGGAGACGCGTTAAAGTGCCGAACTGCAGTGCGGGCGCTGGTGAAATAATGCGTGAAAACGCCTTGAATGGTGGCGTTGAAAACATCTTTGGGCATGTCGAGGTTTATGCCCCGCGCCGACCGGACCGAGCAGTTCACCAACCCGTTCAGTCCGCCATGCTGGTTAGCGAAGGGCGCGATTGCGCGATCGAAGGCCTCCTCATCATGGAGATCACAAACCTCAGATGAGATCGATCCAACCGACCGGCCTTCCGCCGGATCTTCGAACTCACCAATCTGGGAGGATACGCACAACACGTCCGCCCCGCGATCCCTTAGCGCAGCGCAAATTACCCGCCCCAGATATCCGGCACCGCCAGTAACCACGATGGCCCGCCTGTCTAGCGAAAACAACGCGTCTCCCAACACCGTCTTCGTCATTCAGCCAATCCCTTATCCCCCGTATGGCTTCCACGCATCGAACTCGGCGCATCCACGACCTTCTATCGCACCGGCAAGACCCGTACACCAAAAACCCAATGAGGCAGCACGATTGCCAGCCACAGGGCAAGAAATTCACACCTAGAGCGCTTTGAGTTGGAATCTGACGCCCGGTCATGCGATCTATTGCCAAAATAGCAACCCATGGAGAGATCACCGTGCGCAATCCCAAGGCCGTTTTATTCGACAATAACCCAGGCCGCAATGCGCAGACCGTCGGCATTGCGCGAGAAATCGGGACAGATCTCGAGCTAATTCACGAGCCCTCCGTGGGCGTAGTCGGAAACAAAGGCGATTCTCAATGTTATCTCGGCGTCCAATACAAGGTCGAGGCGGTCCAAGAATGCTTGCGCGCTCACATCGGCCAGGGCAAAGGTCAGATGCGTGTCCGCCTGGTACAACCGGAATACACTGTCGCGACCTCCGATGGGATGCGCAATGGCACTCGCGAGATGCGATACTCGCTTATCGGACGCGAGGTGACCCATGACGCACTCTGCGAACACCTAAGCGCAAGTGGACTGGAGGGCACCATCGCTGTAGTCGCCTGCGACAAACCGCCAGTTGGCACGTTGGCGGCCATTCTCGAGCATGACCGACCGGCCATCATTATGTCGGATGGACCGATACGTCCTGGCGTGGATTCCGTGACCAAGGAACCGATCGACATCATTTCTGGGTTCCAAGTCGCCGGCAGTCACGACGAAGAACAAAAAAAACGGATTGCCTGCGAGGCCTGCCCAGGATACGGCAGTTGCGGGGGCATGTTCACATACAACACTATGCAGACTTTCATCGGCGTCGTGGGCCTACAGCCCTTGCACATGGTCTCCCCGCCTTCAGAAGACCCGAGACGTACCGAGACCTATCCGATTGACTTGGTCGGCTATCTTCGGACTATGATGGAAGCCAACCTCACACCAAGAAGGATTGTCTCCCGAGATTCAATCCGCAACGCTATGATCGTCTCCATGGCAGTGGGCGGATCCACCAACGTGGTCCTACACGCCCCGGAGATTACCCGCGCGGCCGGTTTTCGAAACTTCTGGGACGACATTATGTCGCCCGAGGAGTTTAATCATCTATCTAGGCACGTGGTTCCGGTACTAATAGACGCGCGTCCCTTCGGCAAATATTCGATGGTCGACATCGATGAGAAGGGCGGCGTGCAGGTGATTGTTAAGGAACTGCTGGACGCAGGCCTCTTAAACGGCAACACCTTGACTTGCACTGGAGAGACCCTAGCCGAACAAATCGCCCGTCTCGACCCGCCGATGCCTGACGGCGAGGTAATCTATACGGTTCAGAACCCGTATAAGCAAACCGGTGGCCTTCGTGTTCTGGGTGGTAATCTTTCGCCAGAGTTCAGCGTGGTCCTGAAGCTGGCTGGCGTAGAGGGTGGCCTCGATGACAATGTATTTGTGGGAAAGGCGCGAGTCTTCGACTGCGAGGCCGACCTCTTAGACAAGCTGGAAAACCGCCCAGATGTATTTCAAAACCAAGATATGGTCATTGTACGTTACGAGGGTCCAAGCGGAGCACCCGGCATGCCGGAAATGCTGGATTCGACGTCACGCATCACCACACTCTGCCGCGAGAAAGGCATAATCGTCGCGCTTATGACCGACGCTCGGTTTTCCGGCGGCTCGGTTGGCCTAGTGATCGGCCATGTTGGTCCGGAGGCCGCGCTCGGCGGCCCCATAGCTTATATCAGGGATGGCGATGAGATCGTGGTTGACCTCAACGTCAACGAGCTCAACTGCACTGCACTATCCGATCCAGCGATTTTGGAAGCCCGCAAAGCGTCCTGGCGAAAAGTCGTCGATGATAATGGTGGCAATCATCCTGCGATCGGTAGCGCTGACACTCGGCTCCTGAACCGCATGCGACGTTCAGCGGTCTCGGCAATTTTTGGAGCAGGAATGCATCCAGATCGTAAACTCTGGATACCAGACCCGCGCGAAGCGGTCAGGACGGGCTTCGTACCGACTAACAAGTATCGTGAGGGATCGGAAAAGGCGTTCTAGCCCGGAACCCTGCGGATAATAACGAGCTTCAGTAGCCAGCCAATTGCCCACATCAAACGCGGGCACGGATTAGCTGTTACGGTGTTTAAGGTGTGTGTCCGGGCCAGTTCCAATGCGTTCAATGCGTGAGGCATTCCCGTAACTTTTCCGCGCCCAAAATATGCATGGTGGAGTGACCCGCGAAAACCTTAAACGGGTTGGCGACCTCATGGTTGGACGGTTTTCGGCCATCATCTCGGAATCTGACGCCCTAATGGCGTGCGGGTGTGTCGGCGAGGTCTCGCCACAACACCTGGTGACATGGAATGACATAGGCCTAGTCAAAATAATCCGTGACTTGCTTCTAAAAACCAGCCATGGCAACAAGGTCCACGCCTGCCAGCTCGTTCCGAGTGCGAACTGACTGGACGTGCCTTGCAATAATGGGAGTTGGCTCCACCTCGCTGAGCCAAACAGGGTCCGCCAACAAGTCCCGGTACCAAGCATCGACACGTGGATGCAAACGCTCTAACGGATAGCCGCCCAATACCAGCCGATGCGCATACACGAACCAAGCAATGTCGATAACTGTGACGGTTTGCCCGAACAGATAATGGGCCGACCCTAACGTCTCTTCATGCTTGTCGAAGGCAATTCGAAACCGCGAAGCCGACACGCGGCAGGCCTCGTCGCCTAACCCGCACTCGGCCAAATTCTCGTAGAATGAAATCTCTAAACGCTTTGATGTATCCTGCTTGCCACCAACGGTTGTGCTACCCTGGTCCCGGTAGGTGGCGAGCAGTTCGGGCGTCTTTGTGGTTCCAGCGCGGCCATGGACGAAGCGAAAGCTCAAGCGGCGGAGGTCATGGTGCAGCGCGTCCTCGTCCGCAAGAGCGGTATAAATTTCATCCGCTTTGTCACTAGGCCATAGCACGGGTTCCGGAAATCGGCGTTCCAATTCCGCCAAGATGTCATTGCTCTCGACATAAACAGCGCCGTCGGCCACCAATGTCGGCACCATGCCGCGCGGATTGACACCCATGAACCATACACCGTAACTCTCGTTCCGGGAGAGATCCACCATGTGTGGTGTCCACGCAATTGCCTTCATAGCCAGATATATCCGAAGTTTTTGGGAGCACGACGACATGGGGTAGTGGAATAGATGCAATCCAGTCCACTCAAGAACCTCGCGCGAACGGATCTCCTCGTCGAGCAATTGGACCATCCTGACTGTACTTCCCTCAATCGGTTTACAGTTTCGATAAAATGTTCTCAGAGAACTCCTGGGCAAAGGCCCACTTCTCATCCACCCCAGTGGCGAACATTAATTCTTGCAGTCCTTCGGTCTCTAGTTGGCGGATTTGTTCCAATAACTCGTCGGCCGTTCCGACCAAACAAGTCGCGCGGATCAAGTCCTCGTCTATCAGTTCCCCCTCACCCGGATGCATGTAAGTGTAGTGAAATTCGTGGGTGCGGAAATGGCGGTATTCGGGCAGGGTGTCCTGGACTAGGGCGCAATAGCGCTTCCAAACAGGCTTGAGGAAATCCGGTGGCTCGATCCCCTTCTCATGCACCTCGTCATAGAAGTAGTAAACACTGGCCATTACGTTGGGGCCGATCATTCTAATAATCCGTTCCGACGCGACATCCTCCCCAGGGCGCCGAAGCACGATGTTGGTGAGCGCGCAATTGACGAAACCATCCATCGGCCGTCCTGCCTCGGCCGCTCCCTGGCGAACATGGGCCATGGCCTCGGCCGGCGCAATACCGCGGGGCGGGATTGCGAAGACCAGTCCGTCGCCGAAACGACCGGCCATCGTCATCGCTCGGGGACCAAAACCCGAAACGTACAAAGGAATACTTGGCTCGAGGTTCATGTATTTATATTCGTGCATGAGCATCTTGATCGGCTTCGTGACTCCTTCGAATTCGTAGTCGACAGTCTCGCCCTTGAGTAAAGCACTCAACACTCTGAGGTACTCCTCGTATTGCTTAATGCGCATTGGCTTCTGACCCATGGTGCGCATCGCCGTATTTCCGGTGGCGATGCCAAGCATGACCCGGCCGGGCGCCAACCGGTTGATCGTCGCAATGGCGGCCGCCTGCACCGGGGGAATGCGCGTCCCACAAATCGCTGTGCCTGTTCCGATACGCAACGTTCGGGTCTGCTGGGCCGCAAGTGCCATGACCGCATAGCAATCCGAAAACAGCATCTGACTATCGGTCACCCAGACCGAGTCGTAGCCCAAATTCTCAGCATGGGTGAAGAAGCCTATTTCATCAATATTGGCCATCACGCAAATGCCGAATTTCATGTCTGAACCCTTTCCGCTAGACACACGTTACCATCACAGGATAGCTCGCCCACCACCTTGTCGGAAAACCTTTAACTGGGATAACTTTCGCCATCCCGCCAATGCAAACAAAAGGGTCCCTCAAAACTGGTATCCCCAACAGATATTACAACAAGCCATGGTGAGCGAGCCCCCACCGACGCAGCTGCAGAGCTGACGCGCCAGGGTCGGGCAATGCTGAAGGTCGGCGCGGCGAACAAGGCCCTTGTAGAAACGCAGCGTGCGTCTGTCCAGGCGCCCGAGCTAGAAGACACTCTCAAACTACTCTTCGAGATCATGCGCGATCATGGTACATCTGGCGCCTGCTTTCGTGCGGCGAACCGTTGTTTGGTAATCGACCCACGCCAAGCTGAAATTCTGAGATGGATAAGCACGTTCACGCCCCATTCGCGACATCGCCACGCGCTGCGGCGTCTCGCCTTTGAGGTGCGCCGGTACCACGCGATGGATCGGGAACTTTTGATTTGGTCGAGCACCGTATTACGAGCCACAGGCAGCCTGGGGCCCGCGCTAACGGCGCTAAAACGTGTAGCGATCCTCGAGCCATGTGGCCACACCGATATCCACAACAAGTTGTGGCGTCTGTTCATACACCTCGGCCGACACGACGAGGCTGCCCGCGTCACGGCACGGTGGATGGTCTCTGAGGCGGACGAGACAGCCTGTCTAGCATATTGCGATACAGCCGGGATCATTTCCAACGCGGAGGGATTCGCCACAGCGTTGGAACGAACCATGACATATGGTCATGCCCCCTTTTCTTGGAAAATGAATGTTGTCCGGCTGTCACGAAAACTTGCTCAGCACATAGAGACCAATGATACGTCCAGCGCAATTGCTCTGGCACGCCGTCTGGCCAGCCATCCTGGGTTCGTGCGCGCCTTTGCAAAGTCCGTCCGTGCCGAACCTGCGACGCGCGGCCTCATCCGACAACTCCAAGATTGCGCGCAAGACGACATACTTCGTACTGCGCTAGCAGCATTGCTAGAAGACACTCCCGGGATCGCAATAGAGTACTACGAGCGTTTTGCGGAAACCGGAGCCCCACTGCCCGAGGAGTGGAGCGCGACGGTGGCTGATGGGCGCCACCAAGGCCATCCACTCTGGCACGTTGCGAATCCTTTTTTCACAGTATGGTCTACCGCCTCGGACCAAGAGCATACGCAACGGGAATGGAGGAACCCGGACGTTTTTGACACGTCACGTGACGAAAAAGGTATTCGAAACGAATTTCAGGACTGGATGGCCGAAAAAGTTCCAGCAAGATCATTATTGCACGATTTGATCGCGGGCTTAGGGCCTCGCACGACCCGCGTTCTCGACATTGGTTGCGGTTTCGGCGTGTGGCTGCGCTATCTGGCAGAGTATTGCGGTGTGCCAGTTGAAAACTTGGGCGGTATCGATTTTCATGCAGCGCGTGTTGCCGCCTCCCAACACCAACTAATTGAGGCCGTGCGCCTTGGGGCTCATTGTGCGGGAGCGCCAAAGGATGTGGTCAAACGAACGATCCGCAACCTCGATTGCCTCGAGCTGGTTCCCTGAGATTTGCCCGGCTTCGATCGGGTAGATGTGATCACCATGTTCGTCGTCACTGGCTGTTTTAACGATGACCAACTTGATCGTCTGATTGCTCGACTGTCTGCTTTCCGTCCACGCCATTTTGTTACAACCACCGTTACGAGCCAATGGAAGCTATGGCGAGGCCGGTTGAACGAAAGCGAATTCTTCGAACGCCACGGCTATACCGAAACCCAGCGCCATTGGCTGCCAGAATGGCCAGTGGGTGATACGCTACGTGATCTAGCCCTGCCAAAGCGCTACTGGATCAATTTGAGCTTGCGGCTGTACGAACCTGTCTAACGGGGTCACCCAATCCCACATCGTCTTTTCTTATGATCCACTCTCACCATTCATTGTGGCGCGCAACGAAGCAACAGACCCGTGATCCAGCGTTATTTTGCAGTATGGGTCGCTTGCAGCCTCGGCTTTGTCCTTCTAGATGTCGCGTGATGCGGGACCTTTTGCAAACCAGGGTCCGAGTGGCTCTTCCAGCAATGATTGCGATCCAATCGTTCGGAACCATGTGCGGGTTCGCAGGCGCTGTCGTGGCAGTGCAGGCAGCCCAAGATTTAGGTGTGAAGTCGACTTATATCGGGATCTACACGGCGACGCTCTATGTGGTTGCCATGATTTCAGGACTTGGCGCCGGCGTCTTCTTGGCCCGCTTCGGTGCAATCCGCACCTCCCAATTCGCACTCCTTTCGGCTGTCCTCGGACTTTGGATCGGCGGAGCGGGGTCATCCTGGCCCACAGCGCTTATTGCCGCTGTCCTGATTGGGCTCGGCCAAGGCCCACAAAACCCGGCAGGTTCGCGTGTCCTAGCCCGCCATACTCCCTCGCACTGGCGACCGTTGGTTTTCTCAATCAAACAAACGGGTACCCCGATGGGTGGCATGCTTGCCGGCGTTTTTCTACCTCCGCTCATGGCGTTATTTGACTGGCGGTTCGCCATCGCCACAATCGCCTTTCTACCTTTTCTGACTATGATTGCAGTACAAGGTTGTCGCCCCGATTTAGACGACGATCGGGACCCCGGCCAAAAAATCACTCTGTCCGGCATTGCGGAATCACTTCTGGTGATTTTCCGCAACAAAGCATTGTTGGGTTTGACCATGGCTGGACTAATCTACACTTTCGTCCAAATGGCAATAATTTCCTTCACCGTGATTTTTTTCGAAGAAGAACACGGCCACACTACCAAATTCGCAGGCGGCGTCTTTGCAATCATCCATGCGTCGGCCATCCCGGCTCGCGTTTTTTGGGGCGCGATAGCGGGACGGTTCGTGCGTACTTGGACCCTATTGGGTATGATTGGAATTATCATGGCAGCGAGTATAGTCGCGATCGCTGGATACTCGCCAAGCTGGTCGTTCTGGCTGACTGCAGTTGTCGCCGTCGCACTTGGCGCCAGTATCAACGGAGTACTCGGCCTCTTGTTATCAGAATTCGCCCGCCTCGCACCCGAAAACAAAGTCGGAGAGACCACAGGTGGAGCTCAATTCTTTCTGTTTCTGGGCATTGTGACCGGCCCGCCGGTTTTTGGTGCAATAGTTGAGTTCGGCGGTGGCTACGAAAACGCATTTCTACTGATCGCCGCTGCGTCTCTCCTGGCCGGCATGGGTCTTCTACTCACCGCAAGGCAAAGCGGCTCAATCTAGGCAAGTTCATTGATCCGCCAAAGCAAATACACAGGAAAAAACACCCATCAACTAGCGATCGCGGGTTCGGTCTCGTGTACCACCTCGACATCCTATTTCCCCTAGAGGCTCACAATATTAAAATAGCGGTTACACAGCCACCCAATTCCAACCTCAGGAAAGCGGAAATTGCAATCCAAAAGGGCAACGGCCATAGCTGCGTCCCTCCTCCCATGCGATGAGTCACCGCAGTTCGGCGTTGCAGCTTGCATCGCTTTGAGAAATTTGCCACTCCCAGCGCATGAATGACGCTACGGAACACGCCCAATCGGCGAAACCACTTTCAGGCGTGCGCGTGCTCGACATCGCGAGTTTCATCGCCGCACCGTTCGCCGCAAGCATCATGAGCGAGTTCGGAGCCGACGTGATCAAGGTTGAGCACCCCAATGGAGGCGATCCTTGGCGGCGATTTGGCACTATGACTGAACAGCCAAATTCCTCTCTCGCTTGGTTGACGGAGGCACGCAACCGACGCTCAATCACTCTCAATTTGGCCGATCCCAGGGGCGCCCAGATCTTGGGCCGCCTGGTCGCTAACACAGACGTGGTTTGCGAAAACTTCCGTCCCGGCACACTTGAGAAGTGGGGCCTCGGCTGGGACGGCGCTCTCCGCTATCAACCCGGGGCTGATACTGCTGCGGGTGTCGGGTTACGGACAAACTGGTCCAAACAAGGATCGACCAGGCTTTGCTCGCATCGCACATGCCTACGGCGGTTTAACTCATCTCTCGGGAATGCCGGGCGAGACACCAGTCACGCCCGGTTCCACCTCGCTCGGCGACTACATGACCGGGATGCAAGGCTGCATCGGGATCATGATGGCATTACGTCACCGCGACGCCACAGGACGCGGCCAGGTTATTGATTGCGCACTCTATGAGAGTGTATTCCGTGCACTCGATGAAATGGCACCGCGCTACGCGCGGGAGGGTTTTGTCCGTGAAGCCGAAGGAACAGGAACTGTAAACGCGTGCCCGCACGGCCATTTTCCGACCGGAGACGGTAAATACCTAGCGATTGCGTGCACAACCGATAAGATGTTCGAACGCCTGACCCAGGCCATGGAACGCTCCGATCTTCTTGAAGCCTTTGGGGAACAAAAGGCGCGCTTGGCGGGACGGGAAGTCGTACTGGCCCAAGTAGAAGCATGGACTACCTCGATGCCGCGGGAACAGGTTATCGAGATCTGCACGGAAAACGGCGTGCCGGCCGGTGCGATTAATTCGATCGCGGACATTTTCGCCGATCCACATATCCGCGAACGCGGATCTCTCGTCACCATCGAGGTTCCAGAGGTCGGACCTGTAACCGTGCCAGCAGCCTTCCCCTGGCTATCTGAGACCCCGGGCACCGTCGACAGCCTTGGGCCAGTTCTGGGAGACGCTAACAAAACGATTCTAAAAGAAGAACTCGGCATGTCGGAAGAAGAGCTCAAGGTGCTTAGCAACGACGGTGTGATATGAAACGCCATGCAAATCGAACCTATCTGTTCACACCGGCCACCCATCCGCGTCGCGTCGAAAAGGCATTCAATCTGGACGCCGACGCAGTAATCCTGGATCTGGAGGACGCAGTCGCTATCACCGAGAAGGTAGCCGCGAGAGAGAAGGTGAACGAGTTTCTCAACGTCCCCCGCAAGCCCGCCGCCTATGTCCGCGTCAACGCATATGACACAGAATTCTGTCACGGAGACATCCAAGCGATCACTTCGCAAAACCTTGACGGGATCGTATTGCCGAAACTGGAGACCGTGGCAGAACTGAAGTCGATCGACTGGTTACTCTCCAATCTTGAACGCGAGTGTGGCATGGCCGCAGGCTCAGTTGACTTAATGCCAATCATTGAGACTGCCAAAGGGGCTGTAAATCTGCGGAAGATAGTGGCTGCGGGATCACGGATTCGGAGGATTTCCTTTGGAGCCGGCGACTACACCCGCGATCTTGGTATGGAATGGTCGCTCGGCGAGGAAGAGTTACTCGCGATCCGCTCGGAAGTGGTTATCGCATCGCGTTATGGCGATCTAGAACCTCCAATCGACACTGTGTTCATTCAAATCAAGCAACATGAAGCGTTCCACGCATCGTGCACTTTAGTTCGGGGCCTCGGTTTTCAGGGCAAATTCTGCATTCATCCCGATCAGGTTCCCGTGGCGAATGACGTCTTCACGCCCACTCAAGATGACGTCGCCTGGTCGGAAAAAATAGTCGCTGCCTTTGTCGAGGCTGAAAACCAAGGCGTTGCCTCGATCCAGGTCGACGGCTACTTCGTCGACTATCCCATCGTCGAGAAAGCACGACGTACAATCAACACCGCACGACTGCTGGCTGAGATCGGCACCTAAGGAGGCATAGACCATGGCCAAACTATCGGGTTCCGAGATCCGCACCTACCAGGAACAGGGGTACGTGGTCCCTGACTACCGCGTGCCCAAGACCATGTTAAAACGCCTTCAAAAGGCACTCGAGGAATCACTCGCAGCAAACCCGACTGTGCGCCCTGAACAACTCGCCTCAATCCACACGCCCAAGACAGACCCTGAGGACACGGTCGGACACCAGACGTTTCTCGACACCGCCCTAGACCTTGACCTCGTTGAGCTGGTTAGCGGTGTGCTGGGCGAAAACATCATCATGTGGGGTTGCCAGTTGTTTTGCAAACCAGGTTCCGACGGCATGGAGGTGCCGATGCATCAGGACGGCCAGTACTGGCCGATCCGGCCGCTCGCCACTTGCACGCTATGGCTCGCTATTGATGCCTCCGACCAAAATAATGGCTGCCTGGAGGTGATACCAGGCTCGCATCGTGGACAGTTTCATTACAGCCACCGCCTAGAGAACCGTAACGATTTGGTGCTGAACCAAGCGATCGACGACGCACGTCTGCCCAACGTAGATCCCATCCGTATCGAGCTCGAGCCTGGGCAATTGTCCCTGCATGACGTCTACCTCGCACACGGATCTCGGCCCAACACGTCAGGGCGGCGACGCGCAGGTTTCACTATACGCTATATGCCATCCACTTCGGTGTTGCGCAGGGATATAGAAATCCCCTTCGCAGGATATCCAGTAAACTGGAAAGAGAAGGCGCTGTGGCTCGCCCGCGGAAGTGACGTCTCAGGAATGAATGACTTCGAGATTGGCCATTCATGAAATCCAATGGTTTGTGCTACCATTCGTATTACTGTCCATTTGGTTCTCAGCGTAAATTGGGAGACTAGTTAATACTATTCTGCATATAGCTCCAAGCGCCCCCTGCAATCTGACTAACCCAAGTGCAGCCATCATCATGAAGCTCGAAAATATGGGGCACAACGGGCTAAACTCTGAGCAAACAACACGCGTTGCTCCTGGAATAGGCAAATTGATCTAATTGCTACCCCTGGGGCATAGCCATTCACAAGGATTTCGATTATTTCGTTGGGGCGTGTTCCAGGATAGCTCACTCTACTCCTAACACGCATCCGAAATATGGACCGTATGCCTTCCAGGCCAATTGACCTCAAATGGCGTTCCAGACAAAACGGACCCAATTGAACCACCTGGGAACTCGGACATGGCCGAAACACCCACCAAGAAAAAAATCCTGATAGCGGGTGCACTCGGCATAGTCGGTCGCAGCGCCCTTGAGCATTTCGAAAAATTGGAAAGTTGGGACGTGGTAGCCCTGTCTCGACGGGCGCCGGATTTTGAAAACCGGGCGGATTGGCGGTCCGTCGACCTGCGAGACAGCGCCGACTGCGATTCCAAGCTGCAAGACCTCGAGAACGTGACCCACGTTGCCTATGCCGCCGTCTTCGAGAAACCGAACGTTACCAGAGGTTGGGCGCAGCGTGATCACGCGGAAACAAATCTTGTCATGCTGAAGAACCTGGTGGAGAGAATAGAAGCCTCTTCCCGGAAACTAAAACATATTACTTTAATGCAGGGTACCAAGGCCTATGGCGGTCATCTCGGTCCCTTTAAAATGCCGGCACGCGAGACCGACCCTCGTTCGATGGGTCCCAACTTCTATCATGACCAAATGGACTGGCTCACCGAGCGCCAAACAGGAAAGGACTGGGCTTGGACCATCCTGCGGCCGCAACTGGTCTGTGGAATTGCGACTGGAAGCCCTCTTAACATCATTACAGCGATTGGTACCTTTGCCGCCATCTCACGCGAAAGCGGAATTCCGCTAAGATTTCCTGGCGGTCCGGAACGCATCGGCGAGGCCACAGACGCACGGATCATCGCGCAAGCCATCGAATGGGCCGGCACCACCGAAACCTCACATAATCAGATCTATAACGTGACGAATGGCGACGTGTATGTCTGGCAGCACCTTTGGCCCCGCATAGCCGATCTGTTTCAGATGGAACATGCGGCCGCCCAACCCATGTCTCTCTCCCGAGTGATGCCTGAAAACGCTGATGTTTGGAAAAGTGTCGTCACCAGGCACGATCTATTGCCTCACACGCTCAACCAACTCGTGCCGGATTGGGCGTTCGCCGACTTTCTGTTCGGCCACGGTCAGCGCCCCAATCCACATCACATGAGCACCATAAAAATTCGCCAGCATGGGTTCGATATCTGCATCGATACTGAAGATATGATGCTAGAACTGTTGGAAGAAATGCAGAAAAGGCGAGTTTTGCCCCCCTGACCCAAAGCGCATTCGCTCCAGTCCGCCAGTGAACGAAATTGATGGGTTCCGATTGCTCAAATCGCAGCGGCGATTTTAACGAGACGTTGATGGACAAAATCTGCTACTTCGATCGCGTCTTCAGAAAGTATTTGACGTCTCAATGCGGCGGAACGATCGAAAGGCATGCGCACGGCTAGTCCACCTTCGACCGGACGCGCTGACCGCACCGCCTCGGCATACTCCGAGACCTTTGCCCGGTATTCGGCCTCAGGCATAAGGAGATCCGGCTTCATGGCAACAATAACGAAGCCGAACTCAGCTAGATCCGGCGGCTGGGTGGGTGATCCTGCTAAAACGCCCAGGAGCTGAACTACGTGGCCAAGGCCAGACCCCTTATGCCCACCCCATGGCGTGAACGAGCCGCCCAAGGCGGCGTCGGGGTCCGTGGTCGGCTTGCCTCCAGCGTCAAAAGCGATACCCTCTGGTAATGTCTCTCCCAGTCGCCTAGCCAACATCACCTCGGCGTGCATGATCGAAGATGTGCCGATATCCCAGATGATCGGATCTTCGGTGCTGGGAAACCCGAAACACATAGGATTGGTACCGAACCTACCATCGACCGCGCCGTGGGGCGCCACCCAAGGCGTAGCGTTCGACGCTATCATCGAAATCAAACCCTCCGCGGCGGCCATTTCGGCGAAATAAGAGCGCATCCCAGTGTACCAAGTGTCGTCCCCGCCGACGATCGCAATTCCTATCTCGCGGGCCTTGGCAATAGCGATAGTCGTCGCTTCGTGCGCCACCACGTAACCAAGGTTGTCATGTCCCACAACCTTTGCGGAGACTGGCGTTTCGTGGGCCACTTCCACGGGTTTGTCTGGAACACCAGTCCGCTCCAGGCGCTCAACGATACTCACCAATCGTGGCAAGCCCCCATAACCTAGGCCCCGCATTTCGCAGTCAATTAGATGATCCGCGATGATCGAAGCATAGGCCTCGGAGTAATCCATAGCCATCATCACATTTCTAGCAAGTGATCGCGCTTCACCGACCTTGAGTCGCATGCCTCTCCTCCGCCGCTATCCTATTTGCCCCGACAAGCGGTATCCTTGCCAAACCTGGGAGAGGACGGCCATGATTGCAAGCAGACCACGATCACAGATCGGCTGAATGAGTGGGGGAAAGGCGATGAGTATCAAAGGTATCGGGTATATCGTCGGGGCCTACGAACACCCGACACGCAAGGCCACCGACAAGTCAATCTCCCAATTACATGCCGAGGTGGCACGAGGCGCGTTGGAAGACGCTGGCCTCACCAAGGACGACGTAGACGGCTATTTCTGTGCCTCCGATGCGCCTGGACACGGTCCACTCAACATGGTCGACTACTTAAACCTGCGCGTCCGCCACATCGACGCTACCAACACAGGCGGTTCGTCCCACATGATACATGTCGCCCACGCTGCCCAAGCGATCGCAGCAGGCAAATGCTCCGTGGCGTTGATCACACTCGCAGGGCGGCCCAGAAGCCAGGGCCACGAGGGGGGCATGATCCCCCGCATCGATAACCCATTGCAGGCGGATTTTCAGTGGGAAAACCCATATGGAATCACGACCCTCAATATTTACGCCATGGTAGCGATGCGCCATATGCACGAGTTCGGCACCACACCCGAGCAGCTCGCCTGGGTCAAAGTGGCCTGTTCACATCATGCCCAACACAACCCGAGCGCAATGCTTAGAGACATCGTCACGGTCGAGGACGTGGTAAATTCGCCATTGGTTTCAGACCCGCTGCACAGACTGGACTGCTGTGTGATTAGCGATGGTGGCGGCGCACTGGTAGTAACGTCGAAAGACGTGGCCAAGAATCTGTCCCGCCCGTTAGTGTGTTTGATTGGAGCAGGTGAAGCGCCAAAGGGTCAAATGGCGGGGAATGTCGATCTGTCTTATTCGGGGGCTGCCTGGTCGGGTCCACGTGCCTTCGCTGAAGCGGGTGTGACCCACCAAGATATTAAATACGCCTCAATCTACGATAGCTTCACTATCACGGTTGTTATGCAAATCGAGGATCTCGGATTCTGCGAGAAGGGTAAGGGCGGGGCCTTCGTCTCCGACGGTAACCTGATCGCCGGAAAAGGCAAGTTCCCGATCAACACTGACGGTGGTGGACTTTGCAATAACCATCCAATGAACCGTGGCGGCATGACCAAGGTGATCGAAGCGGTGCGACAGTTACGGGGGGAAGCACATCCAGCCGTTCAGATTCCAAATTGTGATATCGCACTTGCCCACGGCACTGGCGGTGGCCTTGGTACGCGCCACGGCAGCGCCACACTCATTTTAGAGCGGGAGCAATAAGATGAATCAACACGCGATCCCCGACCCAATCCCGAACCCCGAGACCCAAGCGTTCTGGGACGCCGCCCGCGAGGGAATATTCACACTTCGATGGTGCAACAGCTGCAACAAAACACACTGGTATCCGCGCGCAGTCTGCCCACATTGCATGAGTTCGAACACCGAATGGCGGAAGGCTTCTGGCCGCGGCACCATCTACACCTTCAGTATTACGCGTCGAGCCAATCCACCCTACGCGATCGCCTACGTGACCTTGGAAGAAGGTCCAACGATGATCACCAACATCGTCGATTGCGATTTCGACGATGTTATGGTTGGTCAAAAGGTGGAATTGGTTTTCCGGGACAGTGTTAACGGCCAAGCGGTACCTATGTTCCGGCTACAGAGGTAGTTTCCTACTACCAGAACCGAAACTACAAACGTCGCCAGGCGAAGGCAGCCTTAACAGACAGTTGGGCACTGATCCGGTAAACTCGGTGTCGACAGAATCTGACGTAACCGTCAACTCCACATCCGCAGGGAGGACGGCTTCCAGAGCCATGGGTATACCTATTGCTTCCAAAGTCCAACTTGATCACTCAAATGGGTTAAAGCATCGAGCGACCGTCTTAACTGAATTCAACACTGCCATCGCAGATTTGAATATCACTACAGCCGCATTGACATAACTCTCGACCCCAAAACTTGTGGTATCGGCTGTTCCAATCCAGCCTTCCACGGTCGGAAAAATCTATTTGGCCAAATTTGGCCATGGTCTTGCAATTAAAACTGAAAGAAAAATGTCGCAGCTAAGCGTCTATCCGGCGTCTTCTAACACCATAGCAGCACATTTCTCACCGATCATGATGCTCGGTGCGTTAGTATTTCCCGCGACTATCTGCGGCATGACGGATGCGTCGGCCACCCGAAGTCCACGGACGCCGTGTACGCATAGGCGAGCATCACAAACCGAATCCAGCTCATCGCCCATTCGGCACGTGCCAACGGGATGATAGTTGGCGACAGCCCGGGCACGCACATCGGCCAAGAGATCATCGTCACTCTCCACGGCCGGACCAGGCAGCACCTCTTCGACCACGAAATCCTTCAACGCCGACTGTTTGGCAATCTCACGGCAAAGTCGCATGCCGGCAAGGATTGCGCGCTTGTCATACTCACTACGCAGAAATTCGTAGGTGATCTCTGGGGCAGTCAATGGATCGGGGCTTTTGATCCGAACAGATCCATCGCAATCTGGTCTAAGGTGGACTGGGCTAAAGGTGAATGCAGAGAATGGGTGTGGGATCACACCATCGGGCGTGCGGGCCGCAGAACTCCAACTAATCATGTTTATCTGCAAATCAGGGCGTTCGAGTGCAGGATCCGTTCGCACGAAGGCGCCGGCGCAGATTGCCGAATTGGTGAGAGGCCCCTTACCAAACAATGCGTATTGTGCACCGGCCA
This sequence comes from Rhodospirillaceae bacterium, assembly GCA_002722775.1. Lineage (GTDB taxonomy): Bacteria > Pseudomonadota > Alphaproteobacteria > Thalassobaculales > Thalassobaculaceae. The sequence goes on along the minus strand of PBMU01000009.1, from coordinate 93 downwards.
TGATGCGGCGTGGTAGGCTGATTGCGAGATCGTTCATGGTCACTGGCTGCGCACACCGGAACGAGAGGTAGGTATTGAAGTGGTCACGCAGGT
>PBMU01000008.1 GCA_002722775.1 Rhodospirillaceae bacterium | reverse complement strand
TGAATAGGATCGCCATATCTGTCTCTGCCTGTAACTCTTTAAGCAACTGTAGGTATTGTAACTGGATGGTGACATCGAGCGCAGTAGTCGGCTCGTCTGCTATCAGAACATCTGGTGCACGGCTCATAGCGATAGCGCCGACTACCCGCTGTTTCATACCACCACTTAGTTGGTGCGGATATTGACGTACCCGCGTCTCGGGCGCCGCTAACTTCACTTTACGAAGGGCCTCAACGGCCTGTTGCAGGACCCCGCCACCCGTTTTTTCATTATCTTTCACCAGAATTTCCGAAAGTTGGTTTCCTATGGTGAAGACTGGATTCAAAGAGGTTTGAGGGTCCTGTAGGATCATGGCAATGCGGTGGCCACGGATCTCTCGCATTTGTTTCTTGCTTTTGAGTAACAGGTCTTCGCCATCAAGTAGCACCTGCCCGCCGACGGTTCGAGCAGATTCCCCTGGTAACAACTGCAGCACCGACAGCGCGGTGACGCTCTTACCACAGCCCGATTCGCCGACTAAGCCAAGGACCTCACCCAGGTGTAATGAAAAACTAACCCCGTCGACGGCCTTGACGATGCCCCGTCGTGGGAAAAAATGGGTGTGCAGGTCACGTACTTCAAGCATGGCTTCCTGGCTCATTCTATTAGCCTCTCGCCGCTCACAACTGCCGCAGTTTGGGATCTAAGCGGTCACGCAGCCAGTCGCCGAACAGGTTAAAGGCTAACACCACCAGTGTTATAGCTATGCCCGGGATCAACGATAGCCACCAAGCAGAGGTTATCTTGCCTCGACCCTCAGCCACCATCAGGCCCCAAGAGGGCGTTGGGGGTGGAATGCCCGCGCCCAGGAAACTGAGCGATGCCTCGGCGACTATGACTATCCCAACGTTCAAAGTTAGCAGCACCATAAACGTGTTCATAACGTTAGGTAGAATGTGGGTAACCATAATGCGCACTTCAGAACAGCCGTGAACCTTGGCAAGGGCTATGAAGTCACGCTCCTTCAGAGCCAGCACCTCGCCCCGGATGACCCGGGCGAAACCAGCCCATAAAAGCAGGCTGATGGCAACCACCAAGGTGCCGAGGCCCTGGCCCATGGTTACCGCGAGCAGCAGGGCAAAGAGTATCGCCGGAAAAGTAAATGCAGCATCGACCATGCGCATCAAGATGCTGTCGACGCGGCCACCTATATAGCCCGATATGATGCCGATCATCAGACCCACCCCACCACCGACTAACAGAGACAGTGCGGTCACAATCAGGCTGACTTGAGCGCCATGCAGCAACCGGGTCAACATATCACGTCCGAAAATGTCGGTGCCAAGGAGATATTTCGTGCTCCCCTTGGCTTCCCAAAAAGGCGGCAGTAGTTTTTCCGGCAATGACTGTTCAATCGGCGAATAGGGCGTCAGCCAAGGTGCAAAGAGAGCCGCGAGAACCATCGAGCCAATGATCAATATTGATGCCCAGGGGAGTTTTCTCATTTCCCATATGCCCTAGGTGTAACGGATCCGGGGATCGACATAAGCGTAGAGTATGTCAACAACTAGATTGATAAGCAGTATCAAGACTGCGTCCATGATGATGACTGCCTGCAATAAGGGAAAGTCGCGGAACAGCACGGCTTCGTAAGTCAGTCGACCGATCCCCGGCCACGCGAACACCGTCTCAGTGACGATTGCACCGGTGACCAAACCACCCATAAATACCCCCCATAAAGTCAGCACCGGTATCAGAGCGTTTCGCAAACAATGTTTCCAGATTACCCGCAGTTCGCCCAGCCCTTTAATCCGGGCTAACTTGACAAATTCGCTATCTAGAATTTCCAACATGCTTGACCGGATCAGACGCATGAAACCGGCAACCAAAAAAGTACCCAGCGTGACCGTGGGCAGAACGTAATGAGTCCAATCGCCCATACGGCTGGACGGTAGCCACCCTAACTGGACGGAAAAGATGTAAATCAACAAGATACCGAGCCAGAAATTCGGTGTGGCAATACCGAGTACAGCGATAGTACCGGAGATCCGGTCGGTGGCTCCACCCCTTCGCAACGCCGACACGATGCCCAAAGGAATAGCCATCAGCACCGCGAGAACCATCGCCGCAGGCAGTAACATTAGGGTATTAGGTAGGCGTGAGAAGAACACATCAGTCGCCGGTTGGCGGTAGCGGATCGAAACACCCAGGTCACCCTGCACCGCGTTAGCAACAAAAACAAAAAATTGCTCGTGGATCGGACCGTCGAGCCCAAGTGTCTCAATCATATCCTGGCGTTCCTGTTCGCTGGCCTCTTCGGGCAGGATAAGGTCTACCGGATTGCCCGTTAATCGCCCCACGGCAAAGACAATAGTGGCGACAATTACGAGCAAGACAACGCCTTGTAATAGGCGATTGATGATATAGCGCTGCATCTACACTAGGTCATTTACTCTGGACCACCCTCTGCCCTGAATGCGGGAAACGCGCTACCCCACCACTCCCGTTTGCACGGCGGCAGTAGCATAGCGCGTTACCAGTACCCGCGTTCTTCTACTTCCAGGCAGCCTGCTCCGGCCTCGGCATACGCTCAAAGACATCACCAAATTCGTGGCGACCGGGGATCGGCTTGAAGGCACCAACCTTCTTTGTGTTGACTGCCCAATACCCCTTGCCCTCCAGGATAGGCACGGCATACCAGGAATCTGCTACCAACTGCATCATCTTCTGGTTAACCGCCAACCGTTTGCCCGCATCTTTCTCTGTCTTCTGGGCGTCGTAAAGTGTCCGGAAGGCCTTACACAGTTTCTCACCACAGATCTCTTCGTTACCGAAGAGACGATGCGGGCTCTTAGCACCGAACGCAACATTATAACGAGTGGAAGCAACGGGTCGGCCGGCTGTGCGGAACATCGACGCGCCCCCAGCTAGCTTCTTCTGATCGCCCCGGTTCAAGGTCCGGAAGGCCCCCCACTCGTAGTTGGTAAGTTTGACGTTGATACCTATCTTTGACCAGAAATCCGCCACCGCGACGCCGATCTGCGTCATGTAGGGTGTGCCCGGCAATGCCACGTTCGCGAAGGAAAGATCGAACCCCTTCGCGTAGCCGGCTTCAGCCAACAATTTCTTCGCCGCCGCTGGGTCATAACGTAGTGCTTTACGACTCCATTTAGCCCAGTAATCGGCATCGATGTCGACGGTATAACCAAAACTAGCGAACGGCATCGGCCACCCGGCCTCACCGTACATCACATGGTCAATAATTTGCTGCCTATCTATAGCCAAAGATAAGGCCTCTCGCACTCGCACATCGTTTAGCGGTGAATCTTTGAACTGTGGTTGATAAAGACCCCAGAACTGATATACCGCCTGCATCGTAGACGGCACCGAGATGACTTTCAGCTTACCAGCCTTTGCCTCCTCAATTGCCTCCGGGCTAATCGCAGCAATGGAAGCTTCGCCCGTCCGCACCATGGAAACCCGGGTACTTTCCTCAGGAATTAACAGGAAGACTAGTTTCTTGAACTTCGGCATACCGCGCCAATGAGGGTAGTCAACAGCTTCGAACTCGACTAGATCGCCAGGCACACTTCGCACAAATTTCCAAGGCCCCGAACCGATAGGATTTTTGCGGAATTCTTCTTCACCGACCTCCTCGATATATTTCTTGGGCATGATTTGCCCTTCCTGGAAAACCGCGCGTGACAGGCCAGACGGGAAATGAACCTGCACGCCTTTGGTAAAGACGCGCACAGTATAATCATCAACCACTTCAACCTTGGTCATGTTGCGGCGCAACTGCTTAGCCCGAGAGGAAATTGATTCCTTAGATGCAGTGCGTTCCAGACTGAATTTCACGTCGTGAGCAGTGACCGGATCGCCGTTGTGCCATTTCACGTCTTTACGGATGTAGAAGGTCCAGCTTTTGCCGTCATCCGAGATTTCCCAGCGCTCGGCGATCCCCGGACCGACGCCCCCCTTTTCAATGTTGAAGCCTAGCAGGGAGTCGTACATCGGCGCCTGATAATGGGCGTGCCCGGGGCGGCCTTCCTGGATGGGATCCATGCTTTGGCTGCCGAGAGAGTCAAGGGCGACAATGATCGTGCCCTTCTGATCCGCGGCTGAAGCCGAACTCCAGACCAGGGCCACCGCCATCAATGGCAGGAACCAAGATAATATTCTTTTCGTAAATTTCATTACTGTCTCCCCTGCATCATAACCCTGCACGCCATCATATCGTGCGTTGCCGCAAATAAATCGAAGTGCTTCCATTCGATGTTGTAACCTATTTATTCAGTTTATCTATCAATTACTGTGTTCATCTTGGTAAATAACGTATTCACCTAAAAAATATCAGCCTACGATTTAGATGAAATTTCATAGTCTTAACTGATAATTAGGCCCGGCTTTCCGTATTCTGATCATGCTGAATTGTTTTTCGCCAACTTGTCAACCTATCCTTAGACGACCAGACATCTTTCCAACAACGTGATCTCAAAGGTTATTCGAGAAAAGCGTCCCGTCCTTGCGATCACGGCGCACCGAGTTGATTACCTACGAGGTCCGTCATTATCAAAAAAACACCCGAACAGTGGCTATAGGCAAATCCTCATATTTCCGAACCGGATCCATACCGATCCCTATTAGGTTACCAACTTACCATCAAGCCAAGGTCTAGAAATCCATCAAGACCCCCATCTTGAACGTGTTATAGATGTCCCCGCTGTCGAGGTCGATGATTGCCAATGTATGGTCAAAAAAATAGACTCGACCGGAACACCGTAAACCATTCAAATTTCATTGGGTCCTCGACTTGATTGCGCCCGCCGGACATAAGATTCGAAATCGCGGAGCAGCCGGTCCACCATCGGAACGTTGGTTCGTGGATCATGTTCACGGTAAAGCACCGTGCCCCGATACCAAGGGCTCTGGTCATCAGACGCGCCCCATAGCCAAGTCGGAATATCCCGCAACAACACGGCCGTGGGAAGACCAAGCGCTCCTGCGAAATGCACATTGGTGTTGTTAACCGAGACAAGCATGTCCAGGGAAGAAAGGCAGGCTGCTAATGGATCAGCATCGCCCATCAGATCCAGGCTATCGATGAACTCCACCCCGTGGAGCCGTGCCACCTCTCCCCGTTCATCATCCCGAACTCCATGTTGTAGGGACACCCATTCGATATTCAGCGCCGAACCGCTTTCTAAGATCCGGGAGAGATCCTGCCTTGAGAGCTGCCGCAGTGGAGCTTCGTTGAGCCGCCCCCCCCCTCGCCAAGATATACCGACCCTTATTACTTTTCCGCGGCCCCGGGTAAACCATGGCGAAGGTATTGTGGATGGATCAGGCTTGAGGTAGGGACCGACCGATTCGAAAGGTAGAACCGCACCCAGATCCCCAATTGAGATCTCCGCATCAATATCCGCCCGTACTGTCGGTGAAGGCGGGCCAGGCAGTATTTCGACCCCTGGGAATGACCTTTGAAACAATCTTCTCAAGCGCGGATGCACCACGACCCAGACCTGGTCGATGATACGGGAAAGACGGTCTAGGTCACGAGCGAAGAAAACCTGGTCGCCAACCCCCATCTCTCCCCAGACCAGCAAGGAGGACACCCGATGCCTCGGACCGAGCCATTCCCTACCCGGCGCGCGATCGAGCACCCAGGGAGCCTGAAATGCTCCGGCATGGCGAATTCGAAATCGCTTTCTCAGCCACCGATTGCGGGGATCATTACGCAAGCGGGCATAGACTATTGAGAGCCCGCTGTCCGAATTCTCGGATAGGCACTCCGCACAACGTACAAGCCGTTCCGCGCAACCTCGAGAGCCCATGAGCTGAGCAAATTCACCAAGGACAAGCCATCCGGCGGGGTTGACGGGCTCGATCGAGAGAGCCCGTCGCATAGCTCGTTCAGCTGCCGTGCGGTCGCCAGCCAAACGTTCGAAAGTCGATCGGTCGACATGAACCGTAGGGTCCCTCGGACCCAGATAAGACACCACACGATATGCGCGAAAACCGTCCTCAAAAGTGCCAGCTCTGGCATGATGGCCTGCAAGTTGTCGCCAAGTCGCTAAATTGGCTGGATGCAAACAAAGTATTCGCAAGAGCGGGGTCGCATCACCGGGTGCCCGCGCTGACGCCTCAAGCAAGGCCGCAGTGACTTCCACCTCTATCGGTCGCGTTTCGTCGACCAACTACCTCCCCCTCCCACAATCGCATTGACCAGCCTAGCGTCAGTGCCGGCGCAGTCTCTAAATTTCGATTGGAGAATACGCAATCAGGCGCCAAACTGACACGGCGAACTGAATGGTCCATTGACACCGACAATTTTGCATTTTTTTTCACCCGATGGATCACGTGCCGGGAGGACGCTCGGTGTAGGATTATTTCCGGAACCGTCTTACTCAACACGACCCGGCGTTCTTAAAATGCGGGATCCGCCAAAGGCCAAACAAACTGGTCGGGAGATTAGCTACCAAGTCCATGCCTACTAAGGTGGAGGAGATCAGAGTAATAGAAATCAGGCTTAAATCCGATCAATCCCGCGAACGGGATGGCCGCATCCTCAATCCAACCGAACAAGCCCGAATTAGTCGCGAAGTGGTTGAACACCAGAATGTCGCCACCAGGAATACAAACCCTCTGCATCTCAACCACGAAGCTCGCCAGATTGGGGACTACTGAAGCAACGTAGACGGCGAATACGCGGTCGAAGCTTGAGTCCTCACTATCTATGTGTGCCGCATTCATCTCGTGAAGGGTCTCGAGATTTTCCGGACCAATTCGGGATACACGGGCACACGCCTTAACCAACATTTTCTACGAAACGTCGATACCAACAATCCTAGTATCGCCTCTGTAAAGCGGTAAAGCCGGTCCGGTGCCGACGCGAACTTCCAAAATGTGCTGGTCGGCCTCCGTATTCACCAATTGGACAGAGCTACGCCGTCCTGGTTGGCATACCCGGCCGAATAAAATGTCATAAAAACAGGCATAGAGTCGATATGCCAGCCTCACGTTATCCAGGCTCAATCTGTCCAGCAGGCTGGAGAAACCGGGCGGTTCGGCCGAGTTCTTTAAGCTCCTATCCAGCCTTGTTTCATGGATCTCACTCATTATTGAAACACGCATTTACTTGCCGTGAATAGTCGCCGCGCAAAAAAATAAGTGCGACAGGATTTGTTTCCTGTGACAGCGGCTTCATCATCACGGTCTTCAGATAGGTTTCCACCGAGTGCGCCCAGTCCTGAACGCTGCGCCGCACTGTGTTGGGGTCGCGCTAAGGTGCTTTGGCAAGCTATGGTTAGTTCTCCTATGAGACCATTCCTGACGAGGTGACCTATATCGTATTGTGCCCGTCGACGTCATGGCTGTCGCAATGGTGCTGGTTAAAGGCGCCTCTTATCAAGTTATCAAGGCTCTACATGTCGTTTCACCAGTGTCAAGCTTATCGATAGAATCAAATAGTTGCTAATCGGCCAAGATGGCAGTCAGTTTTCTTTTTCTTTGGAAATTCGATGCGCCAAGCGCTCCATCCGACCCACAACCATCATCGTTAAAATTACGGAAGCACCGAAAAGGTAAATCCCGATTTGAGGGGTCATGTTTGCCAAATTGGTTGAGGTCGCGACCACGATTCCAAGTGATACAACGAAGACATCCATCATCGACCACTTTCCAAGAACCTCGAGACGACGTAACGCTCGGGTGAGCCCATCTGAGCGTCGGTCGATGAACCACCAGAGTTGGATCGCCTGAAACAGCTTGACAAGCGGGAAGACGATCGAAAAAAGGGTGATCACAAGTGCGAGCAGAAAATTCCCTTCCTGAAAAAGCGCTTGGACAAAAGCGAGGATAGAGTAACTGCCGGTGAAAAAAAGCATCTTGTCGACGGACGCAACCGGAATCACGATGCCGGAGATGAACAACAAGAAGGCCAGCAAGAGGCCGGGCCCAATCACCCAATCTTGCCAACATACACCAACCGACAAGCCATATGGATGTGCTCTGGGGAGAAGCGCGAAGAGGTATCTCATCGACCGGTCACCAAAGTTTTTCGGCTAGGCGCTAGCAAAAGTAATTACCCTTGAAATCCCGTTATCTTCGGATTGTCTAGCGGAGCGCCATTCGAGACAAGGCGCATCGCATAGAGCCTCGATCCGATCGCCCAGAGGTGCGAGATTAATTTCCATCGGATTAAGCTCATGGTCGACCAGAACATCAACATAACCCTCTGGAATTGGGCGTAAACGTATCGGAGACAGGTCTAGCAGATGTGGGGGAAGGCTCGGCGTCAAAAATCCCACTTTAGCGGCGGTCGAGCATATCAAGTCTGGCTGGAACATTAGCCTCCGTCGTTCGATAGCGCCAACGCAGCACGAGCGTCCCTCGTTCTGCCGCTAGATACCGCCATCAATGTTTTAATTGGCACGCCGCTCTCGTTTGACCTAATCGGCAAGTTCTTGCCGCGGCGCGATCATCGCTACCCGGAAATGGTTTGGCTAATAAAGTCAAGAGTCCCTTTCCGAATCCCATGATTCGTTTTCTTATAACATGGTTCACATGCTTTTCTTTCTATCTTGTAATTCAGTCTTTTCGTCCGCTAAATGATGCACTGGAGGGCATGATTATACTACTTTGCGCAACGGCCTACCAAGATAGCCAAAAGTCTCCCGCATCGAAGGTTACTCGGCACCATTAGCGCTTTGCGCCTGGACACACAGCGTTATGATAGTCTTTATCTGTTAGAAAAATGGTCCCGGCACGGCCGTCATGAAAACGCTGGTAATAGCTATATTCGGAATGTTCGCCGGCGCCTTCGGATATTTGTATTTCAATTACAACACCCTGGATAGTTGCGAAGCCCTAACCAGCCAATTAGTCGATCGAATTTTAGAGGAACAAGGGATAGAGCAATCCGGTAACTTTGTTACGAACTCGCTGGCTAGGAACGTGGCCAAGGTGCCTGCCAAACTATTCATCCAAGACCGGACAGGCGACAATCTTGTGAAATGCGCTTGGCGCCTTACTGTGGGCGGGTTTCAATCAGCGGACATTGCGCAATAGACTGGCATGTTTCGCGAGCGAACAACTATACCTGGGAAGCTGGTGATGTAATCGGCAACGTTGGACCATTGTCACGCTGAAGTCGGGCACAAAGTTGATCCTGGGTATTTCTGCAGAGCCAAGGCATCATATACGTCAACAAAAATCCTGCCCTAACACCACCTTTTCTATCAAGCGGCCGTGGGTTTTTATCATCACAAGAAGGTCTTCTTTTCGCTATCTCTGATGGCTGAAATTGCCCAAAATTATACTTGTTATTTTCGCACCCCAAGCTCCGGCCTGTCGATGGTTTAGTGCAGCTTAGAAATTATTTTTCATACATTACCTCGGAGACACATAAGACATCATTAACACTGACTTCGACCACGGGTGGAACGCTTCAAATGGCAACAGAACCCCAGTTTAATGGTCGTCACTGTCTGCGTGTTCAGGTTCATGGATGTTGGTGACCGCTGTTTTATCCGTGCGGATTAACCTGGATGACCATAGCTTTCGCTTCTTTTTCATAATTGGTTATAGGGAATGTTTAGTCTTATTAATATACTCAGCACATGCCTTAAGTGCGCAAATTACTCCACAGCGTGAAACACGCCGTCGAATTCGCCCAGTGTCGAGGATCATACAATACTAATTTACCTCGCCATTGGAGTAGTTACAGTGACTACCCATTCCATTGTCCTAGAGAAACAGCTGATGACCGCTGACCGAGAAAATTCGAAAATACCCGGCTCATCCATAGCCTTAGAGATTATACCTAGCGGGTCTTCGGTATCTTGATGCCAGCCATCCGCTCAAAAGTCATCGCGATCTCCGTAATGTCGGCGTCCCGTCCGACCTCTTTCATACACTCACGGAACAACATCCGAATAGTATTTCCAAGCCACATTGGGGTTTCATATGACTCGGCTTCGCGTCGCCAGAGCTCGAGATCTTTCTCAATTATATAGAGCGCACCCCCATAGTCGAAACTTCGAGTGGCTACGTGATTCGGGATCTTCGTCTCTGTTGCACTGTTTCTACCCGAAGATGCATTAATCACCGTTAGCATTTGCTCAGTATCAAGTCCGGCTTTCACACCTAGGGTCATAGCCTCAAGCGCCACCGACAGGTTACCGAACGAGATGATATTGTTAACGAGTTTCATAGTTTGCGCAGCCCCCGGCTCCTCACCGAGGTAGACGATCTTGCCAGACAGGACCTCTAGTGCTGGCTTGAGATTATCGAAAGTTATTCTGTCGCCGGAACACATGATGCCGAGGGTTGCCGCTTCCGCTCCTGGGGGGCCGCCAGAGATCGGCGCATCCAAAAAACTCTTGCCCTCGTTTGCCATCCGTTCAGCTACCTCCCGCGAGTAAGCGCTACCAGTAGTTCCGAGATTTACGAAGGCCTTCGCCCGTGCCCCCGCTACCACGCCGGCTTCTCCAATGGCCACTGCTTCGGCCGCGGTAAGATTGGGTAGACAGGCGAGTGCAATGTCCGCCTCGTCTCCCACTTGTTTGGCACTATCCGCCGCTATAGCACCTTGCTGAACGAGGATCGAGACCGGCTCCTCATCCGTATCGTGGACAATGAGTGCATGTCCCGCGTTAGCTAGATTCATGGCCATCGGCCGTCCCATTGCACCCAGTCCAATAAAACCAATCCGCATAACTTCGCCCCCGTCGAATTTCTCACAATAACGGTACCCAATCGTTTGCACCGATCAAGGTACATCGTGCGATTTACCTTATTAGATAGGCCCGTCCTGTGATTATTAAGCCCAAGTAATGCGTTTATTTGCATTAGCCCTGCGACGACGGAACGCGGGAGTGAACATGACGGGTGTCACCCCGACACTGAGCTTCGCGAATGGAGCAAACACAGCTAAGATGTAAGAAGGTGAAATTAACGCCAGCACAACCAAAAGATACTCCTCCGCCTGGTTCGGGGCTAGCCTCGTTTGATAGTCTCCCAACTCGAACAGCCGGAAATAGAACGGGTCGTTGACATGAAGCTTAACGACGTGGGCATCGTGCGTCGATCAGGCCAACCCTGCCTTCAGTATCGCGAAACGCCACTAGATCCTCACCCATTATTGTCACGCGAACCGGGGGGCAGTCGGATTCGGGTAATTACTCGACCAGAGCGACCGGCTGCCAAAAACGGCGGAAGAATTGCCCCATCGGCGCGTCTGCGGTCGTCGTCTGGGTCAACATCTCGTTCTGTTCGCGTGAGAGCATCTGAATGGTCCTGGAAAATCAAGAAACGGGTAAAGGTATCACCTGTAATCACCTCTTCAAATCCCAATATCCGCCAACGGGCCAACGAGCAGTTTCCCCCAGCCCGCCCATTTAGCGATCACCGTCGCAATATCGTCGCCACCGCCGGCTGCCTATCGACCGTCACTCCAGAGTACATGTCCACACAATTCGATCGTTGGATCGAACAATGTCCAACTAATTTCACCCGAAGGATAAGTTCCAGAGGTGTGAAAATGCGGCGCGAGTGGTTTCTGAAATACTGAGTTATCCCGCTGGTATGGGTTATCTCTGGGCCATTCGGGATACACAGGCCGGATGGTTCCCAGCATGCCATGAATGGACGAACATCGGTTCCAAGCCAAACTTATTAGAAACCAACCGATATTGGTCCTCGACTACAGCCATCCTCTTCGGAGGGCCCTCGAAGCCAACCACACAATCCTTCATGGCGCGCTATAAAGTGACTGGCTTGCGATAGCTGAAAGCCCTTTCAAAACGCCATGTTAGATAGTCGCCGCAAGAGATCGGAGGTTGATTGGGATCGCAATCCTGACCAAGAATATCTCGCGGATCGATCATTGTCTGGGGTTCAGGATCGTAGGCCAGAACAAGAGAGAGACGCTCGTGCCCCGATGAATTGATCACACGATGAGGAGTGGATCGGTATTTGCCGTTGGTCCAGCGGGCAAGTAGGTCTCCAACATTCACCACCAAGGTATTTGGTATAGGGGGTGCCGGGACCCACGTACCGTCCAGAGCCTCCACCTCGAGGCCACCAGTCATGTCCTGGCACAGAACGGTGAGCACACCGAAATCAGTATGGGGACCGACACCGAACTCACCAGTCTGTTCTACGTCGCTTTGCGGTGGATAATTAACCAAGGACGCGCGGCTTAGCGGCCGATCGCTGGTCTTTAGAAACGCGTCACCCGGCAAGCCTAGACCGAGCGCAAAGCCGGTCATCAGGCGATGGGCCACCGCATGGACCTGTTTAAAGTAGTCCATCGCAATCGAACGTAACTCGGGCACAAATAGCGGCCACTTGTTCCTTCCCCGGAGAGAGTGGTCATCTGGAGCCAAACCATCCGCATTCTCGTAACCCCATATGAAACTTTCCTTCAAATCTGGAGGCATTCCGGATTGCATCACAGCACCACCAAGGCCGAGATATCCACGATGAGCACCACTTACCGCTACGGTATTCTTGTCTTCCTCGTCATGACGGAAGAACGTCTTCGCCGCATCGCGAATGCGATTGATGCTCTGTTCGGAAATGCCGTGGTTGGTCACGTATAAAAATCCGACCTCCCGACTTGCCCGATGCAACGCCTTAGCAACCGGAACCGGATTTGATCCATCGCGCAAAGGCCCAATATCGATCACGGGAATTCCAGAAGAACGATACTCTTCCAGGGTCATCTGGGGCATAAAGTCTCTCGGAATACTTTCATCAAGAATCGGAACTATAGTAACCAACGATGTCACCGGCAGGCGTAACGCCCAAACCGTTAAGGCAACGGTTTACGTAGTTGAAGTAGCCTATAATCTGGTTCACCTCGAGAATCTGGCCATCGTCCCACCCTGCGAGCCGCAAGTCTATTACATCCGCCTCCTGCATGTCGCGCGGATGAAGTGTAAGCTTGCGTGCATATTTCATTAGCTCCAACTCCGGCCCCTCTAAGGCATCGCCCGGTCGGTCGGCGTGAAGCGCCTTCTCGATCCGTTCAGCACGCACGTCGTCACCCAGGAGATGCTTTGCATTTGCCCAATGATTAGCTAGCGAATAGGGACAATTATTCAAAATGGACACATAGGAACTAACAGCTTCTTGCAACCAAGTCTCGATTGTGTTGTCGCCGTCGTGCAAGGCGGCCCGATAGAGGACGACGTGTCCGCGCATAGTGTTTGGACGAAGTGAATGCACCCGCATCACGTTATCCACTGTGCCGTGCGGTGTGCGCGCCATCGAAAAAGCGTCCAGCAAATTGGTGTCCGCATCCTTATCGGCAATCATTTTGATCCAGGCTGACATGTCTGTCCCATTTCTCCGTAATCAACGCTCGTCGGCGCGCATTTTGTGTTCCAGCCAACGCACTCCTGCCGAAACTATCAAGATCAATGCGAGGTATTCTAGAATAAGAACTGTATATATCTCCAACGGCCGGTATTCGTTTACCACCAATTCATTCGCCCGACGGGTCAGTTCCTGCATACCGATCACTGAGACAAGCGACGACATCTTCAGCATATAGACAAGCTGGTTACCAAGTGCTGGCAAAATCCGCTTTATAGCCTGGGGAAGAATAACGAAACGCATGGTGTCTGTATAAGAAAGTGAAATCGACTGCGCTGCTTCGTACTGACCGCGGTTGATCGATTGAATCCCCGCACGAAAAATCTCAGCTTGAAACGCACTATCGGAAACCGCGAGTGCGATAACGCCAGCCCAAAACACGCTTATCGAAAGTTCTGCGACCTGCGGCAGCCCATAGTACACCCAGAGGATCAGAACTAGAATTGGAACGGCGCGTACCAATTCGACATACAAACGGTTGGTCCAGACCAACGACCGCTTCCGAGATAGTCCAGGCAACGCTATTAGTAACCCTATGACGATCGAGACACTAATAGCGGTGAGCGATAAAAGCACTGTCCATTGAAGACCATCCACCAAGAAACGTAGGTTAGTTCGGCCCGATTCGGTCGCCGGAGACACCACGTACCAGCCCCAGTTAGCCGAACATCCCCCCAATAATAGCAAGAGGCCCAAACCCAACAACCGCCACGCCATCGGTTGTGCTGAAATCCGCGAATGCACTTATAACCTCTCAATGATGCAGAATTTGTGTCAAGAATCGGCGGCATCGTTCGCTTTTTGGGGCGTTGAAAAATGTCTTCGGATCAGCAACTTCGACGACCTGGCCCGCGTCCATAAAAATCATTCTATCGGCCACTCGACCAGCGAATCCCATCTCGTGCGTGACTACGACCATGGTCATCCCTGTCTCCGCCAGTTCGGTCATAACATCGAGCACTTCCGAGATCATTTCAGGGTCAAGAGCTGACGTCGGCTCATCAAACAGAAGAATACGCGGTTCCATGCAAAGTGAGCGCGCGATCGCCACGCGCTG
>PBMU01000007.1 GCA_002722775.1 Rhodospirillaceae bacterium | reverse complement strand
GTGCGCCCCAAACCCCGCCATGGGGTGCGAACCCCATGGGCTTAATGTAGGCTACCAGACCGCATTACGCGGCGAGGCGTGCCTCCGCATAGTTGTCGTTCGCAACTACGTTATGGCCCGATAACGGTGGTGCCATGCCGAGCGAAAGTCACGCCTTTACCACGCACGTCGATCCTGTTTCGCCCCCTGAATCCCACTTGGGAGTTGGTGGAGGCGCCGGGTACTGCCCCCGGGTCCGCAACGCTTATTCCACGAGCCATTTATCGCCATAGTCGGCAAGCCGACGCATTAGAGTATAAGCACTCCTGCGTTCTTGAAAAGGTCTGGGTATGACCTCCAAACGAATTAAATTCTCTTTGGGAAAGAGCTATGTGTCTATCTGCGTCACGTTAAGCTATGATTTGGTCCAGAATACTCCGTGCCCCGTTGAAGACATAATCCCAATCGCCTTCTATTGGCGCGCGCGGGCGTCTAATCGTTCCAATCAGAGCATCGCGCCCATCGATTGCTGGGATAAAGTTGTTGACGGCGGCAATTTCGATCACTGTCGTTCCCGCAGCGGCTGACAGGACGGATGTTGCGGTCGCCATAGCGACGACGCAATCTAAGACTGAAGCGAAAGCGGTCACTGCTTCCAGGTCCCCGCGCAAGTCGAGGTGCTCTAGATTATGTATTGGCCGCTCCGTTAATTCTCGCATGGCCAAGAGGTCTTCCTGGAAATCACCATATTGCATAGCGAAAAACGTTGCGTTTGGATGGCTTAGAATCTGTTTCCAGTGGTCAATTTTCGCGTAAGATGGTGCTCGCCGAGTACTTGTCATCCCACTGCCCCAGACTAGTCCGACACGGGGTCCAGGTTTCGCCGCGAGCTTTTCTATCTCGACACGTAGGTCCTCAACACGCTTCTTAAGGGGCAGCAAAAAACCGTCGGGGGCGATCGAGTACTCGTGCCGGTCCCCAAGTATGTAGGGCAAACTCATGATCGCAACCTGATAGTCTGGCCTTGGGTGGTCGCGTAACCAATCGTAAGTGAACCTCATATGTCCCCGTACTGGAAACCGGCGAAAAGCGTTAAATCGTATTTTCGGAAAAGACCGTCGGTACAGTGACAACATTCGCGGGTCGGTCTCCATGATTACGGTGTCCGCCATGTTACTCAACTGATTGAGATACGCGGCGAAGCGAATTTCGTCTCCGAGCCCCTGTTCGGTGCAAACAAGAAGCGTTTTTCCTGAAAGGGTTTCGCCCTGCCACCTAGGCAAGTCTAGCAGACGGACTGGCTGATCCGGCATGCCAGGTTCCAAGCGCGCCTCGTAGTGCTTCCAACCTTCGCGATAACGTCCTTGGTTTAGAAGATGCATCGCAAAATCAAAACGGATTAGGGGGGTAACTGGATCCAATTCGATAGCTCTTTCGAAATAGTAAGCCGCTTCTTTCCAGTTGGAAGACTTGCTGAGTGCCTCAGCTAGGTTGAGATGGGCTTTGGCGCTATTTGGCGTTATTGCAATGAGCTTACGGTAGTGTGGCACGGAGGCAATGTGGGACCTGAATGCTTCCACATCTGCCATCTTTTGTATGACCGTCGGGTCATCTGGAGCAATTAGGACCGCGTCGCGTGCGTGGCGGATCGCGATCTCGATTTTACCTTGGATCATTAGAGCGCCCGCTAAATTGACCAGCACGGCGATCGAAAAGGGCGCTTCTAATAGAAGTTTGCAGAAAATACTTACGGCCTCATCGAGGGCCCCGACGGCAGCTCGGTGGTTTCCGATCTCAAAACGTAGGTCCGGATCCTCTGGAAACTCCTCCAAAATAGCGGTGAGTTGGCTGTGCGCTTCATTCCACCGGTTATGTGCCGCCAGCATGCGGGCCCTCTGAATGACCTCGAAAACCGTAGAGTGCGCCATAGTGTTTGTACAGCTTGTATGTCATGTTATTTCAAACGCAAGATATAGTATAATTTGGGTTTGTTTTGGCAATAGCAGAGAGGGGAAAAACGGTCCGTGCATCAATATCTTGACCTCATGGCCCGGGTGCTGGAGGCCGGAACGGAGAAAAACGACCGGACCGGTACTGGGACTTTGTCCGTATTTGGTCATCAAATGCGGTTCAATCTTGCTGATGGTTTCCCATTGCTCACAACTAAAAAACTGCATCTGAAGTCTATCATCCACGAGCTTCTGTGGTTCCTTGCTGGCGATACCAATGTGCGCTATTTGCAGGACAATGGGGTCAAGATCTGGAATGAATGGGCCGACGAATCGGGTGACTTGGGTCCGATCTATGGCGCTCAGTGGCGCTCTTGGGCTGCCCGCGAGGGCGGGACAATTGATCAGATATTGGCCCTGATTCGCCAACTGCGCTCCACGCCCGACTCACGTCGGTTGATCGTCACTGCGTGGAACCCGTCCGACCTCGATCGAATGGCACTCGCCCCCTGTCACTGCCTATTCCAATTCTACGTGGCCGACGGAAGGCTTTCTTGTCAGCTTTACCAGCGCAGTGCTGACGTATTCCTCGGCGTACCCTTCAATACTGCGTCCTATGCGTTGCTAACTCTGATGGTGGCTCAGGTCACCGGCTATCGGCCGGGTGACTTTGTTCATACATTTGGCGACGCACATCTCTATAGCAATCATTTGGATCAAGCGCGCTTGCAACTGGAGCGAACGCCGCGCAACCTTCCAACTATGAATCTTAACTCGGAGGTCGGTGACATCCTCACCTTCAAATTCGAGGATTTTGAACTCGATGGATACAACCCCTATCCCCACATCCCCGCCCAAGTGGCTGTCTAGGGGCGTCGATGCGTGAGACGTGGGAAGAAAGGCCGACAGGTGTACCCGGCCTGGTCATTGTCGTGGCAGTCGCCGACAATGGTGTGATTGGGGCCGATGGAAGCCTACCGTGGCGCCTTTCCGCCGACCTGCGCAGAGTCAAGGATTTGACCATGGGCAAGCCTTTGATCATGGGACGGCGCACCTACGAAACAATCGGCCGGCCCTTACCGGGCAGGGAGTCTGTAGTAATCACTCGTAACCCGCAATTCGCGCCCGAGGGTATCACCGTTATGCCTAACTTTGAGGTTGCGTTGGTGGCCGCGAGTGAAGTGGCGAGAGAAATGGGAACGGACGAGGGGATCGCATTCGGCGGATCGGAGATCTACGCGAAGGCCCTTCCACTGGCGAAGCGGATAGAGCGTACAGAAATTCATCTATCGCCCGACGGTGATACCAAGTTCCCGGAATTCGACCCGGCCGACTGGATCGAAGTGGCTCGAGAGGATTATCCAGTAGGTATCGATGGTGCCGCGGCTCACAGTTTCGTCACTCTTGAGAGGCGTTAAATCACGCGTTCCACTGGTATGCCGCGCAAGTCCATTTCATATTCCAGACCCTGTACTGGTGGATTTGCAAAGAACCACGTCAAACCGCCTTTCGTCGCGCCGCGTGATACGATTTCGTCGGCTAAGAACGGATAGAGATCATGAACGGTATAGACCTGCGTAGTTGTAGCGTCTGACCACCCAAAGCCGAGTGCGGACATTCGGCTCTCCATCTGACCCAGTACGAAAATAGCTTTCTCGCGCATAGCCTCAGCCGACGTTTCCCCATAACGGATCGTCTTTTCTCGATACGGGCCGGGCGACTCTTGTGCCTCACCGGAGCCCGCGATCACGAAACTTTTGGGAATTTCTCTGAAGGTCGAAGGGGACGACGTGACGGTGTGGCAGAAAGCCTCGAAGCAGGGTTCTGCTGGTGGTTGGATCTTGGGACAAACATTGGAGCGTGCGACCGGGTTCTCATCATCCTTGAAGATGCCCCAGCGCTCAAGCGTGCCGACATAAATCCTGTTGAAGTCAATGAATTCCTGGTCTGTAAAGGGGGCTGGCGACCTAAGTTCGCATGCGCAGAAGGATGTATAGGGGCGGTTAGCAGTGTCGAGGTATGCTTCAATCCGCCGAAATCCTTCTTCGACTGGAACCGGATTGGCGAACCGCACTCGCTCGATCACGTAACCGGGTTCAGCCGCCACTCCGCCAGAATATTGAAAGGGTCCGCGAATGTATCGGTAACCACCGGGCCCAAAAACCGCTGTTTCCGTCACTATCTCACTCCCTTTCAGTTAGCTAAACCTTTATCTAGCATAGGGCCATTTCGCTTCAAACCCGGGGAGTTAACGATTTTACTCATCCTCGATCTTTTGGCGGGTCCGTTACCCAGGCAGTCGATTTGAGTCACAATTGCATAACGACTGGTCAACGGTGGAATTCAAGGGAGTACGAAGTATGCATTTAGAAGGCAAAGCGGGAATTGTGACTGGCGCTGGACGTGGAATCGGTCGCGAGATCGCATTGCTGATGGCGAAAGAGGGCGCGCGCGTGGTGGTGAATGATCCTGGCGTTGGGCGGGGTGGCGAGGTAACCGATGAACAACCAGCCGACGCGGTACTTGATGAGATCGCTGGTGCTGGCGGGACGGCGGTTGCTAACTATTCCTCGGTCGCGGATTACGAGGCTGCTGGGCTCATGATCTTGCAGTGTACAGAGGCTTTCGGGAAGATAGATTTCGTCGTGAACGTTGCTGGGATGTTGCGTGAACGCATGATTTGGAACATGTCGGAGGACGACTTCGATGCGGTCATTGGTGTGCATCTTAAGGGCCATTGGAACATGTGCCACCATGCGATTAAACCCATGCGGGCCCAGCGCTTTGGGCGGATCGTTAATTTTTCTTCGGATGCCTTCAAGGGCTCGGTCGGCCAGTGTAACTACGCCGCCGCAAAGGCCGGAATCATCGGGTTAACCCGCTCGATCGCGCGCGAATGTGGGCGCTACGGGATCACTGCAAACGCGATGTGTCCTCTGGCCGCAACTCGGATGACCGCGGATGACGCGGTGATCGCCGGTTGGAAACGGCGATTGGATTCTGGATTGCTGACCCAAGCTGAATATGATTCTCGCATCGCCATGCCGGGGCCTCAATATGTGGCGCCAATAGTAGCCTACCTCTGCACTGATAGCGCCCGCGAAGTGAACGGTCAGTTATTTCATGCGGAACGAGCTCGCATCCATACCTACTTTTATGGAGAGGTTTCCCGTTCCATCCATAAGTATGAAGATGATGGGATGTTTACGATCGCCGAGTTAGCTAACACGATTCCAGAATCGCTTATGGCAGGGGTCCCCAATGTTGCGCCCGCGCAGGATCCCGAGGAATAACCGCTGGTCGTCGACGCGTCGGCCCGCGTCAGTTCATCACGATTCTGGGTGGGGCACGACGGGGGCTATGGCTGGTGGGGGCCACTTTCGCCCAAACTGTATCGGCGATGGAGCGGTATGCATTTGCATGTGGTCCGTCGGGATCCGTGACAACGATAGGAGTTCCGGCGTCTGAAGTTTGGCGAATTTCCATGTGCAAAGGCACTTCTCCGAGGAAGTCTACACCTAAAGCGGCGGCTTCCTGGCGCGCCCCTCCATGGCCGAAGATGTCACTGCGTTCACCACAATGCGGGCAAATAAAAGTGCTCATGTTCTCGATGATACCAAGCACCGGTACGTCGACCTTGCGAAACATGTTCAATCCCTTGCGCGCATCTAGCAGCGCGATGTCCTGGGGTGTGGAGACGATCACGGCGCCGGCTAGTGGAACCCGCTGGGACATGGTGAGTTGAGCGTCTCCCGTACCGGGCGGCATGTCGACGATCATGACGTCCAGCTCACCCCACGCGACATCGCGTAGCATCTGCTCTAAGGCGCTCATCACCATAGGCCCGCGCCATATCGTCGGCGTGTCCTCGGGCACTAGGAAGCCGATCGACATGCATTTGACGTTATGCCGGATGATTGGATTCAAAACCTTTCCATCGTCCGTGGTTGGTTTCTCGTTGATACCCATCATACGGGGTAGTGATGGGCCGTAAATGTCCGCGTCCAGAATTCCCACGGAACACCCTGACGCCGCCAGTGCCAGGGCGAGATTGACCGCCGTGGTTGATTTGCCTACCCCGCCCTTGCCGGAGGCAATAGCGACGATAGCTCCTACTCCTGTTACCAGATCGCGAGCGGCAGCCCGTCCTGGTCCAGTGTGGACCTGGGAGACAGGTTCACTCTGTTGCCGAGGTCCTGAACCGCCGGGTGGTTTTTGGGCGGTTAATACAGCGGTGACCGAGAGAACGCCGGGGAGGGTGTCGATTGCTCGTTCGGCGGCCTTCCGCAATGGTTCTAGATGAGGGCCGCGCTCCGGGGCAACCTCTATGGTAAAACCAATATTCCCATCCTTTACTACTAATCCGGTCACCATCCCCAGACTCACGATGTCCTTATCCTGATCTGGGTCCTTGACTTGGCGGAGCGCGTCGAGGATCTGGTCTTGAGTAACCTGCGTCATGCTTGAAATCTCCTCGCGTCCCACAATATTGTGAAAATAGGGTATTACCATCGCTCTGTTCGATGTCTTGCTAATACAACTTGCTTGTAAAGCTTTGCAAGTGATGGCCCCTGTCTGCTAAGAGCGTTCTGACATCTCCTGAAAGGAGTTTGAGACATGCCCTGGAGCAATCAAGGCGGCGGCGGCCCTTGGGGCGGCGGCGGTGGCAACGGTCAAGGCGGCGACGGCGGTGGCGGTTCGCCCTGGGGGCGTAAGCCCGGTGGTGGGGGCGGTCCGCAACCACCTGACATTGATGAGGTCATTCGACGGGGTCAGGATCGAATAAAACGTATGTTTCCTGGCGGCTCTAGCGGCCGCAAATTGGTATTCATAGGCCTGTTGGTGCTGATAGGTATCTGGCTTGCTAACGGTTTTTATAGGGTTCAGCCCAACCAAGAGGGCGTTCCGTTGGTCCTGGGGCGATTTGTAGGAACTACTACCAATCCAGGTCTCCACTGGAACTGGCCATCGCCGATCGGGACAGTTTATCGGCCCGACGTCACGGCGGAGAACAGGATCGAGATTGGTTTGCGCACTTCTGGCGAGACATCGCGGCGAGGCGTCTCGGTCCGCGATATGCCCGAAGAAAGCCAAATGATTACCGGCGACGAAAACATTGTCGATATAGATTTCGTGGTCTTCTGGAAGATCTCGGACGCCCCGAACTATCTGTTTAACATCCGCAATCCCGATGAGACGATCAAGATGGCTGCGGAATCGGTGATGCGCGACATCGTCGGCCAGACCCCAATACAAGAAGCACTCACGAGCCGGCGCGAGGATATCGAGAGCCGCACTCTCACCTCTTTGCAAACTCTGATGACTGAATACCAGGCTGGAATAGAGGTTCGTCAGGTTCAGTTACTCGAGGTCCTGCCGCCAAAGGCTGTTATCGATGCCTTTGATGAGGTCTCACGCGCCCGCCAGGACATGGACCGTCTGAAAAACGAGGCCGATGCCTATCGCAACGACATCGTGCCTCGTGCGCGAGGTGAAGCGCAGCAGTTGTTGCAAGGTGCCGACGCCTACCGTCAAGAGGTGGTGAACAGGGCTCAGGGTGATGCCAACCGGTTCAACGCAGTCTATGCTGCTTATCAGCGCTCGAAGGACGTAACTACCAAACGTATCTACCTCGAGACCTTGGAGGAAGTACTACGCAAGGTGAATAAGATAATCATTGATGGTGATGTGGGCGGGACCGGCGGTTCCGGTGTCGTGCCTTATCTGCCACTTCCGGAAATCCAGAAGCGTGCTAAGAAAGAAACGGGGAGTGACAGCCAATGACGAAATTTCTCGCAATTTTAGGCGGCTTGGTCGTCATCGTTGGCATCATCCTTACCAGCTCGCTTTTCATTGTCCAGCAGACCCAGCAAGCGATCGTCTTATTTTTCGGAAAGCCACAGAAGACGATCCAGGAGCCTGGGTTGAACTTCAAGATCCCGTTTGCGGAGGAGGTGGTTTATTACGAAAAGCGCGTTCTTGACCTCGATCCTCCAACTGAGCGTGTGATACTTGCTGATCAGAAGCGTTTGGACGTCGATTCCTACGCGCGTTTCCGGATCACCAATCCACTGCTATTCTACCAAACAACGAGACAAGTTTCTGGTGTGCCAGGAAAACTCAGTCCGATAATCAATTCCTCGCTCCGACGTGTGCTCGGCAACGAGACATTACTCGACATATTGTCTAAGAAACGCGCCAGCATTATGGTGGAAATACAAAAAACTGTGAATGATGCGGTCAAACGGTTTGGGATGGAAATTGTGGAAGTGCGGGTGCGCCGGGCTGATTATCCCGACGAGACCCGGTCTAATATCGAGAACCGTATGAAGTCGGAGCGCGAACGCGAGGCCAAGGAATTTCGGGCTCGTGGCTTCGAAATGGCCGAGGGTATTCGGGCTGACGCCGACAAGCAGAAGGTCGTGATCCTGGCTGAGGCCAAGAAAGAGGCTGAAACCCTGCGTGGCGAAGGAGACGGGCAGGCAATCCAGATATATGCAGACGCCTTTGGGCAGGACCCAGAGTTTTTTGCCTTCTATCGCTCGATGCAGGCGTACCGGGAGTCAATGGCGTCTGGCGACACCACAATGGTACTGTCGCCCAATAGCGATTTTTTCCGGTATTTTAATAATATCACCGGGAATGTTAGGCCGTCGCCGGGCAATCCTTGACGCCGGATGAAAGACCTCCTGACCGCACTGGCCTTGGTGCTAGTGATTGAGGGTGCACTGTATGCACTTTTCCCGGTTCGTATGCGGGAATTGCTTTTGACGATGATGGAATTGCCAGACACGCTGATACGCCGTTCAGGTTTATTGGCCGCGGTACTAGGCGTGTTCTTGGTCTGGTTAATCCGGGGGTGAGGGCCAATTCGAAACGCATTGGATAAAGCGTACCATATTAGATTCCGAGCGCGTCACAAGAATGTCAAAATTGACGTGCTCATTGCCTCATTTGCACCTTTTTAGAGTGATGGTATCGCGCAAGCACCGGGGCTTGAATGGTTATCCATTGATAGACTGGAATTCAACCCTACCTTTTGGAGTAACGATACTCGGCGCGGGAAATTTGTCGCGTGGGACGACTAGATGATTGGAGTGATTGAACAATGCGGACAGTGACGTGTTTCCCGGCTCGCTGGGCCGGAGATCCCACGCAGATTATAGCATCCACCACCATTTTGGTGGTTGCTCTTCTAATGGCGTTGCCAATCCAGGGGTTGAACGCTAAGGCGCCGCCCGAGAGTTTTGCTGATCTGGCGGAACGTCTCCTCCCTGCCGTGGTCAATATCTCAACCACGCAAACGATACAGGCGCACCAACGGCGCCGCGGTCCCGATATGCCGCAGTTCCCGCCGGGCTCTCCCTTTGAGGAATTTTTCAAGGACTTCTTCGAACGAAATCAACCCAACGGTGGTAAGAATGGTAAACGCCGTCCGCCTAGACGAGCCCAATCTCTAGGTTCCGGTTTTATCATTGACGCGTCCGGCATCGTGGTTACGAACAACCATGTCATTGCGGAGGCCGATGAGATCACAGTACGTCTGCAGGACGATACGGAGTTCGAGGCCAAGCTCCTAGGGCGGGATCCGAAGACGGATCTTGCTTTGCTCAAGATTGAGCCAGGTGACGCCAAGCTGACCGCCGTTACGTTCGGCGATTCTGCTAAACTTCGGGTCGGAGACTGGGTGGTTGCGATCGGCAATCCCTTTGGGCTCGGTGGTACGGTGACAGCGGGGATCGTTTCGGCCAGGGGACGCGACATCAACCAGGGGCCATATGACGATTTTATCCAGACGGATGCCTCGATTAACAAAGGTAATTCGGGTGGGCCCTTGTTCAACTTGGAGGGCGAGGTCGTCGGTATCAACACTGCAATTTTCTCACAGACCGGCGGATCTGTGGGTATTGGTTTTGCAGTCGCGGCCCGACTTGCGAAGCCTGTGGTTGAGCAACTTCGAGACTTCGGGCGAACCCGACGCGGTTGGTTGGGTGTCCGTATTCAGACAGTGACTGACGAGATTGCCGAGAGCTTTGGCCTGGAATCGGCGGTCGGTGCGCTCGTTGCCGAGGTCACAAAGGGCGGTCCAGCTGATACAGCTGGAATAAGGCCAGGTGATGTGATCCTGTCGTTCAACGGCAAGGAAGTCGAATCGATGCGCCGACTGCCCAGGATTGTCGCGGAGACACCGGTTGGTGTCGATGTGCCTGTTAAGGTTTGGCGAGATAGTCGACTGACGCAGGTAACTGCTCGTATTGGTGAGCTCGAGGAGGCCGAAAAGGCGCAGCTCGTGCCGGCTTCTAAGGCCGAGGAATCTAGTGGTCCATCGACCGGGCGGGTTGAGGCGGCTGGGATTGATCTCTCCTCATTGACCGGTGCTCTGCGATCCGAACACTCAATCGTTGATGCAGTAGAAGGCGTACTGATCACTGCGGTTGATCCAGACAGTCCGGCTGCTGAGAAAGGGCTTAGGGTCGGTGATGTGATTGTTGAGATTGATCAGACTGAGGTCTCATCTCCCAGTGAAGTGATTAACATAGTCGAGAGCGTGATCAAAAAAGGACGCAAAAAGTCGGTTCTGTTTACGGTCAACCGCCAAGGCTCCATACGCTTCGTCGGGTTGCGGGTTAAGAAAGGTTAGTTGAGCAATTTCGGGTGGTGTTTCTGTCGTGCTGTCACCAATAAAGAAACGCCGGCGAACATACTCGTCGACGTTTCTTTGGTTTGCACTTCCGTCTTGCCCCCGGGGGTGGTTCGTTCGATGGTGAACCATCAATAATCTAGCGGGGATCCAGAAACCCTGGAGTGGAATATGTTGGATCGACGGTTTCCCATTTTCCTTCTAGTCGCCTCGGTCCTTGTCGCGAGATATTTGCTACGACAGCAAGTCTATGACTTGTCGAGATGTGAGCTTTAGTCTTGAGATTCCGCCTCTCGAACAAGGAATTGCATGACCGCAGGCGTAATTATTTGGTCTGCCTGCGAGCACCGCACGGCTTTTTCTAAGTCGCTAGTAGGTGAGTAAGCTATCGCGGTATCGTAGAAAATGAATCTTGACGGCCAGGCTGCCTGTCCTAGATCGGTACCTGATTATCTTGATTCACACTTGCTCGCCGGGGGATTATGGCTATATCGGTCTCCTTCGGCCGTGCAGACAAAATTGATAATCCTCGGCAAACTTGCTTGGCGTCAGCTTATCGCGTATCGCCCTGCGGATGTTTAGCACGATTGATAAGAACGTTACTCTACCGCTCATTGTCGTGGCTGGTCCGACGGCAAGTGGGAAGTCCGCGCTTGCGTTGCGCCTCGCTGAGGAATTCCGCGGCGCTGTAGTCAACGCGGATTCGATGCAAGTTTACCGAGAATTATCAATTTTGACTGCACGGCCGAAGGAGACCGATATAGCACGCATTCCACACTATATTTATGGCGTTCGCCCTATAGCTGAGCCGTGCTCGGCAGCGCTTTGGCGTGACATGGCACTGGAGGCGATCGAACGAGTATCGGACGATGAGAGATTTGTGATTTTATGCGGAGGCACGGGCCTTTATATTCGGGCGCTGGTCGAAGGGATCGCCCAGATCCCGCCCGTACCTGGGCATGTGCGAGCTTTAGCTCGAAGTATTCATGCCCGGCTTGGCGGAGCGGAGTTTCGGGCTAAACTCGCCGAAAGGGATCCCGAGACAGCTGAGCGACTCTCCGACGGAGATTCACAGCGCCTGATCCGGGCCTGGGAAGTAGCCGATGCAACGGGGCGTCCGATCTCGGAATGGCATCGAGTATCGGCGCCCCACGCGGCGACATTCCGCACCTTTTGTATTGTCCTGGAGCCGGAGAGGGAGATCTTGTACAAAGCCTGTGACGCACGATTTATGCAAATGATTGAGCAAGGCTTGGTGAAAGAAGTTAGCGCCTTAGCTTGTCTTGGGCTCGATTCAAATTTGCCGGGCATGAAGGCGCTTGGCCTGCCGGAATTGATGAGCTATGTCCGGGGCGAGGTTGACTTGGAGACGGCGACAGCCGCTGCCCAGCAGGCGATTAGACGCTATGCAAAACGGCAGATCACATGGTTTAGGCACCAAATCGTGCCAGATATGCGGCTGCATGCGCAATTTTCGGAAAGCCTAGAGCCAAAAATCTTTTCAAAAGTTCGTCAGTTTTTGTTGACCGGGTCTAGTTGAGACGTTAGTTTCCGCGCCGTCGCGCGGCCGTTTTTGGTCTCGGTTGGCTTCTTGGCGCCTAAACCACACAACTGAAATGCAACTTTTTTGCACCCTTTTCTAAGGTAAGGATTGGACGATGCCAGCCCGCAAGTCGCAAACCCGAAAATCCGTCGCCCAAATGACCGGGGCGGCGGTTATTCTCAAGGCTTTGCAGGATCAAGATGTTGATGTCGTATTTGGCTACCCCGGCGGGGCAGTATTGCCGATTTATGATGAACTCTTCAAAACTAACGCGGTCCGCCATATTCTCGTTCGTCACGAACAGGCTGCCGTACACGCGGCGGAAGGTTATGCACGTTCCACCGGTAAAACTGGAGTGGTGTTGGTAACTTCGGGTCCTGGGGCGACAAACGCCGTGACCGGTCTCACCGACGCGTTGATGGACAGTATCCCCGTGGTTTGTCTGACCGGCCAGGTGCCAACACACCTAATCGGTAATGATGCCTTCCAGGAAGCCGATACTACCGGCATAACAAGGCCATGTACGAAGCATAATTATCTGGTGAAACATTCGGAAGATCTCGCCGACGTGATGCATGAGGCGTTCTACGTTGCCGCAAATGGCCGCCCAGGACCAGTGGTGATCGACCTTCCCAAGGATATCCTTTTTGCCGATGCGCCTTACTTTTCACCAAAGAATGTCCGGCCGTGCGCCTATAAACCTCAAGTCAAAGGTGATAGGGGGAGTCTTGAACGGGCGGTCGAACTAATCGCGAATGCCAAGCGGCCGATTTTTTATGGCGGGGGTGGCCTCATTAATTCGGGGCCGCGAGCGAGCGAGTTATTCACCGAGTTCGTGCGGTTGACCGGCTACCCTGCGACCTTGACCTTAATGGGACTGGGCGCGCTGCCGGCTAGTGATCGACATTTCCTTGGTATGCTTGGCATGCACGGGACCTATGAAGCGAACCTCGCCATGCATAACGCCGATGTCATGGTAAATATTGGCGCGCGGTTTGATGACCGAGTAACTGGCCGCCTCGACGCTTTTTCACCCAAGGCGGCGAAGATTCATGTCGACATCGATCCGTCCTCTATTAATAAGAATGTGTACGTCGACCTCCCGATCATTGGCGATGCCGAGACGGTCCTGGAAGAAATGCTGCAAATATGGAAGGAAAAGGGGTGCCGAACGGATGGAGCCGCATTAGCCGAATGGTGGGACCATATAGACGTTTGGCGCGACAGGAAGTGTTTGTCTTTCACCCAGAAGGAAAAGATTATCAAGCCGCAGTACGCAATCAAGCGGCTGTTCGAGATGACACGAGATCGGGACGTCTATATTACCACTGAGGTGGGGCAGCATCAAATGTGGGCGGCGCAATATTTTGGCTTCGAGGAGCCGCATCGCTGGATGACTTCGGGAGGTTTGGGCACCATGGGGTACGGCTTGCCATCTGCCATGGGCGCTCAAGCGGCGGATCCCGGGTCGCCTGTGATCGACATTGCTGGTGAGGCATCGTTCTTGATGAACATGCAGGAGTTGTCGACAATCAGCCAATATAAGCTCCCAGTTAAGGCCTTCATTGTGAACAACCAATGGATGGGAATGGTGCGTCAGTGGCAGGAACTGATTCATGGTGGGCGGTATTCCGAGAGTTATACGGACTCTCTGCCGGATTTCATTGGGCTTGCGGAGGCTTTCGGTGGCGTTGGACTGATCGCAGAATGCGTCGACGACTTGGACAGGGTGATTAATGAGATGATCAACACCGACAATTTCGTTCTGGCCGATATCCGAGTGGCTCAAGAGGAAAACTGCTTCCCAATGATACCGTCAGGCGCTGCGCATTACGAGATGCTAATGGGCCCGGAGGACAGGGCTGGGCACAAGACTTCCGACCAAGGTCTGGTCTTGGTCTGATCAGTTAGCAGGCATGCGGCGTTTGGTTGAACCAAAGAGAAACTTTCAATACAACATCGGCGTTTGACGCGTCGGGGAGTACTCACGTGAGTAGCGACAACGGTCAATCCGAATGCCCCCACATCATTGCAGTGCTGGTCGACAATGAACCAGGGGTCCTGGCGCGGGTCATCGGCTTGTTCTCGGGTCGCGGTTATAATATCGAAAGCCTGACGGTTTCTGAGGTCGACGTGGCGCGCGGCCTCTCTCGCATCACTGTA
This sequence comes from Rhodospirillaceae bacterium, assembly GCA_002722775.1. GTDB lineage: Bacteria > Pseudomonadota > Alphaproteobacteria > Thalassobaculales > Thalassobaculaceae. Next base: position 16,807 of record PBMU01000007.1, on the reverse strand, counting down.
GTGACCTCGGGCACAGAGATGGTTATAGAGCAGATCAAGGCGCAGCTTGGGCGACTGGTTCCAGTGCATGACGTGCATGATCTTACGATCGAGGGTCCACATTTGGAGCGCGAGCTTGCTCTTATTAAAATAAAAAACTCCGGTGATTCGCGGATCGAAGCCTTACGCCTGGCAGATATGTTTCGTGCCCGCGCCATCGACAGTACGCTGGAGAGCTTTGTATTCGAACTCACGGGTAGTCCGAGAAAAATTAACGCTTTCATCGATTTGATGGTTGCGTTGGGCGAGATTGAAGTATGTCGCGGCGGAGTGGTGTCGATCGCGCGCGGGGCGAAACTCGACATGCCGATGTCGGTCGACGTGTCTCGTTGAGGAAATTTAACGTTCCGTACACACAACGGGGCTCAGGTTATTCCATCATTGAGTTACTTAGATATCTGATTCTATGGTATTATTCAGGAAATTGAACCTGCAGAAGCTTGCATGGGCCATTGCTTCGTCATGGTGTTTCACCTGAAGGGATTGACAAACAATGTTCGCGAACCTTCTCGGAATGCTCTCCGCCGACATGGCGATCGACCTTGGGACTGCCAACACTTTGGTTTATGTGAAGGGTCGAGGGATCGTGCTGAACGAACCCTCGGTGGTCGCAATAGCTACCGTAAGGGCGAAGAAGCAGGTCCTTGCTGTTGGCGATGAGGCCAAGCAAATGCTAGGCCGGACGCCGGGTAACATTCAGGCAATACGCCCCCTTCGCGACGGCGTCATAGCTGATTTCGAGGTCGCGGAAGAAATGATCAAGCACTTCATCCGCAAAGTGCACAACCGACGCAGCTTCGCTAGCCCGCAGGTCATCGTCTGCGTCCCTTCTGGGACGACAGCGGTGGAACGCCGGGCGATCCAGGAATCGGCCGAAAGCGCTGGCGCGCGTCGGGTATTTCTTATTGAAGAACCGATGGCGGCGGCTATCGGGGCTAATCTGCCGGTCACAGAACCCACGGGCTCAATGGTAGTCGACATTGGGGGCGGGACGACGGAGGTTGCGGTGCTATCCCTTGGCGGGATTGTTTATTCGCGATCGGTTCGGGTAGGTGGTGACAAGATGGACGAGGCGATAATCGGCTATATTCGCCGTAATCATAACCTTTTGGTCGGTGAGGGTAGCGCTGAGCGCATAAAAAAGGAAATTGGATCGGCCTTCCCGCCCGAAGATGGGGTCGGCAGGACATTAGAGATTAAGGGTCGTGACTTGATGAACGGTGTGCCGAAGGAGCTGGTGATCGACCAAAGTCAGGTTGCCGAGAGTTTGGCCGAGCCGGTAAGTCAGATTGTTGAGGCGGTCAAGGTGGCGTTGGAGCAAACCCCACCAGAATTAGCCGCTGACATTGTAGATAAGGGCATTGTGCTGACAGGAGGTGGTGCTTTACTTGGAAACATGGACTATGTCCTGCGGCATTCAACGGGATTGCCTGTTTCGATCGCTGACGACCCTCTTTCCTGTGTGGCTCTTGGCACTGGGCGCTGCTTAGAAGAGATGAAGGTTTTGCGCAACGTGCTGATTGGCGCCTACTGAAAACCGATAGGGACTAAACAAAAAGATCGGTTGACCGGAGGATTGAGACGGAGCGATGTCACGAAGACCGGTATCCTTCTCTAAGGTTGCCCAGCCAGTGCGTTCGCTCATGCAGCGCTTTGCATTCAGCGCGCTCTTTGTCACCGCCTTCGCGCTTATGTTGATGGGAAAGGCTGACATTGTCCTGGTCGAGCGGACACGTGTTGCGGTCAACGACGCGATGGTTCCGGTCCTGGATATTCTTTCCCAACCTGCTGCCTCTATCACTAAGACAATTGATTCGGTGTCCGAACTGCACGATTTGCATGGCGAACTAGAACGTCTTAAGGCTGAAAATAAGCGATTGAGACAATGGCACCATGTGGCTACAGGTCTTGAGGCTGAGAATAGGGCTCTGCGAGGTTTGGCCCACTTCGTTCCGCCGCCGGACCCAGCAATTATTTCGGGCCGTGCGATCTCTAATACCGGGGGGCCTTTTGTGCGAAGTGTCCTTGTCAATGTGGGTTCTCGGGATGGCGTGCGGCGTGGCTTGGCGACTGTTTCTGGTGCTGGATTCGTAGGCGTTGTGGTCGAGGTTGGCGAGCTCCATTCGCGGGTACTATTGATAACAGATTTGAATTCCCAGATCCCAGTTGTGGTCCAGACCACGCGAGATCCGGGTGTGCTCTCAGGAGATAATTCGAACCGCCCAAGATTGTTGTTCCTTCCCCAAAATGCAAAAATCTCAACCGGTAATCCAGTTGTCACATCGGGCGAAGGCGGTGTTCTACCCGCAGGTATTCCTGTTGGCGTAATTACCGCAATCGGCGATTCAGGGATCAGGGTCAAACCGTTCGTCGATTGGGAACGTTTGGAATACGTTCAGTTCCTAGATTATCGTCTGGGCGGGGTCGTCAAGATACCGGGGACTGGATTAGCCGGAACGGGAACCCGGGAATGAAGTCCGACGTTTTACAGCATCTCGACTTGTGGGCGCGGGCTATAATGCCGACGATCACGACGCTTCTATTGGCTCTTCTGGACGTAATCCCCATCGGGGTTCCGGCTATCTCGGATGTTTCACCACTGTTCACTATGATGGCGATCTTCTACTGGGCAGTCTACCGGCCTGATCTCGTGCCGCCGTTCGTAGTATTCCTCATCGGCTTGCTTCAGGACATATTACTCGGCAACCCAACTGGTCTATTTGCGCTGGTCCTGCTCGGGGTGTTAGGTGCCACCCTATCGCAGCGTATGGCTTTTGTCGGTAAACCGTTTGTTTTTGCCTGGCTTGGTTTTGCAGTGATTTCAGCCGCTGCTTTTTTTACCATGTGGTTATTGACCTGCGTCCTCACTACGCAAATCGTACTCACAACGGATGTTTTTTTCCAGTATGGGCTGACCACCTGTTGCTTCCCCGTTGCCGCCTGGTTGTTTGTGCGGATCCACCGGCATTTGGTCCGTTAGGAAATCGTCCGTGCGCCGCGCAAGCGATCAGGAAACGCAAAGAAAATTTAGCCGCCGCGCCCTGTTACTAGCTGGTGTGAAGCTTGGATTGTTTGGCACGCTGGCCGGGCGCCTCTACTACCTCCAGGTGATTGAAGCGCAGCGCTACAGTGTGTTGTCGGAGGATAATCAGTTCAACCTTGAACTATTGCCGCCTATTAGGGGACGAATTTTCGACCGTAATGGCGCCCTGCTTGCAGCCAACCGTGCCAATTTCCGGGTTGAGATCGTGGCAGAGCAAACAAACCATGTTGAGCGCACGCTGTCCGCGTTGCGTGATCTCGTCCATATCGATGACTGGGATGTCAAACGGGTGTTGCGTGATACAAGACGAAAACGGGGCTTCGTTCCGATCACGGTGGTCGAGAACCTGACACGCACTGACATTTCCCGCGTCGCCGTGAACGCTCCTTACCTTCCCGGGATTAGGATTAAAGTAGGCCGATCGCGAAACTACCCGTTCGGGAACGCTGCGGTACACCTTACTGGCTATGTGGCTGCAGTGTCCGAAGCTGAACTGACTGGCGATCCGGTGCTCGAACTGCCGGATTTCCGGATCGGCAAAAGTGGTATTGAGAAACTTTATGATCTTGACTTGCGTGGGAGCTCAGGGCGACGCCAGGTCGAGGTAAATGCGCTTGGTCGGATCATCCGGAAGCTGCCAGGGGAAGAGGGCCAACCAGGCAGGGACGTGTCACTCACCATAGACGTACGTTTGCAGACTATGGCGACTGAACGGCTAGCGCGCGGAAATTCTGAGGTGGTCTCGGTTCAGGACCCACGTGTCCAGGATGCACTCCAAAGGGGGCAAAACTTATCGGCCGGGACCAATGCCGAAACTGGTATTGTCAATCTTGATAGGAAGGGGCGTATCTCTTTGCCCGAAAGCGGGGCGGTGGTTGTGATGGATGTGCATCTTGGTGATATTCTAGCCTTGGTTTCTACGCCGGCCTTCGACCCCAATCTTTTTAATAAGGGACTTAGCCCTAAAGACTGGGAATTTCTGCTTTCCCATCCCCGTTTCCCGATGACCAATAAGGCGATAGCGGGTCAGTATCCTCCTGGCTCAACCTTCAAGATGCTAGTTTGTCTTGCCGCGCTGGAGGCTGGCGTAGCGGTTCCTAACACTAAGGTGTTTTGTCCTGGTTATATGGAATTAGGCGATGCTCGTTTCCACTGCTGGAAGAAGCATGGCCATGGGAAATTGAACATGACCGGTGCGATAGAACAGAGTTGCGATGTTTATCTCTACGAAATGGCCAAACGACTTGGTATCGATCGTATAGCGAACCTGGCCTCGCGCTTCGGTCTTGGTGAAAAACTTGAGGTAGAACTACCCGGTGAACGGCGCGGCTTGGTGCCCACGCGGGAATGGAAATTGGCGACGAGGGGCCAAACTTGGCAAAAGGGCGAGACACTGATCACCGGCATTGGTCAGGGCTTTCTGCTTTGCACCCCCTTGCAACTCGCCACCATGACCGCGCGTCTGGTTAATGGCGGCTACGCTGTTACTCCGCGGTTGGTGTATGAAACGGACTCAGACGAACCCGATTTTGAAAACCTCAATATCCCAGCCCACCATTTAAACGTAGTTATCGAAGGGATGAACAAGGTCGTGAACGGTGAGCGTGGCACGGCGCGTGGTGCGCGACAAAAGGACGATCCCTTCCAGTTTGGCGGCAAAACCGGATCGGTCCAGGTTAAGCGTATAAGTAAGGCGGAGCGTTTGAGCGGCATAATTAAGAATGAGGACCGCCCGTGGCGCGATCGTGACCATGCCATGTTCGTTGCCTTCGCCCCCTTGGATGCCCCACGCTATGCGGTTTCAGTCGTGGTTGAACATGGAGGTGGAGGAAGCAAGATAGCGGCCCCCATTGCACGAGACATATTGGTCGAAACCTTGCGCATCGATCCAGCGCATGTAGGATCCCGTTCGTTCGGTCTGGATGACATTGGCTAATGGTTCGCCTTCCGGACGCAGATTCACTTAACCCACCAGAACTCACTTTTGCGCGGAAAATCACCCAGCTTAATTGGGGACTTATTGCATTGGTGACCACCTTAGCCGGGGTCGGCTGCGCAATGCTTTACTCAGCGGCAAATGGAGAATGGAGCCCCTGGGCCTATCGTCATGTTATCCGCTATGCAATGGCATTGCTGTTGGCGATCGGCCTCGCGCTTGTTGATTTGAGACTGTTGATGCGTTGGTCGTACGCAATTTATGGCCTTGCGCTGGGGCTTCTCGCGTCGGTGGAGGTTGCGGGTGAGATCGGCATGGGTGCACAACGTTGGATAGACTTTGGCCTTATTCAACTTCAACCGTCGGAATTGATGAAGATCGCCTTGGTCTTGGCCTTGGCGCGGTATTTCCACGGTCTCAACCATGAAGTGATTGGGCGTCTGACCTATCTTGTAGTGCCATCGGCCCTCGTTCTTGCACCGGTGGTTCTCGTCTTGCGCCAACCAGACCTGGGGACGGCGGGGATGATTCTTCTGGGCGGTGGAGCGATGTTCTTTCTTGCTGGGGTCAGGCTGCGGTGGTTCTTTATGATTCTTATTTTAAGTATGGCCTCGGTGCCAATTGGTTGGCAATTTCTGCGAGAATATCAAAAGGAACGGATACTAACCTTCCTCAATCCGGAGAATGATCCGTTAGGCTCAGGTTACCACATTTTGCAATCTAAGATAGCCCTCGGATCGGGAGGAGTGTTCGGCAAGGGCTTTCTTCAGGGATCACAAAGTCATCTCAATTTTCTTCCGGAGAAGCAGACGGATTTCATTTTCACTATGCTGGCCGAAGAGTTTGGGCTGATTGGTGCATTGAGTGCGATCGCGCTTTATATCCTGGTCATGGCGTACGGTGTCGCGATCGCACTTCGGGTGCGGTGCCTTTTTGCCAAGTTGCTGGCTTTGGGCGTTACTACCACTCTCTTCCTCTATGTCTTCATCAATATTGCAATGGTAATGGGTTTGGTTCCCGTGGTGGGGGTGCCTTTGCCGCTGATATCGTATGGTGGTACGGCTTTGCTCACGGCGATGATCGCTATTGGCCTAATGATGTGTGCTTACGTACATCGGGACGTCATTATCAGTCGGCAGGGTTTGAAAGAGGAATAGCAGCGGATTTGAAGGTATGAAGGCAGTATTCTTCGAGAACCATGGCGGCGTGGAACAATTGCACCATGGCGAATTTCCGACACCGGAGCCGAGTAATGGAGAATGTCGGGTCAGGGTACGCGCGGTTGCGCTTAATGGCTTCGATCCGATGATCTTGCGGAGCATTCCCGGTTTGAAAATCCCGCTGCCAATGATCCCGGGTGGCGACGTGGCAGGCGAGATTGAGAGCTTCGGCCCTGGGAGCAATATTGGTGAGTGGAGCGTTGACGACCGTGTCTTGATCGACCCAATGATGCTTCAAAAGGGTGGGGTGCTTGGTGAGACTGTAGTCGGCGGCGCGGCGGAGTTCATAACAGCTCCGCTCCCAAACTTGATTCGGATTCCTGAGGGGGTGTCTTTCGAGGATGCTGCCGCTCTGCCAATTGCGTATGGCACAGCACACCGTATGATGATGGCCCGTGGTAGGGTGGTCGCTAACGACAAGATATTGGTGCTCGGGGCGAGTGGTGGTGTTGGCTCGTGCTGCATTCAAATTGCCAAGATGATTGGGGCCGAAGTTATGGCCTGCACCAGCTCGGGGGAAAAGGCTGAGAAGCTTAAAGCGCTCGGGGCTGACCACGTTATCGATACTTCCAAGGAGGATTATGTCGAGGCGGTCCGAGGGCTTTGGGGGCGACCGAGGGTCTTCAGCGGTCTCGGCAACGGGGGTGCGGACGTGATTATCAATTATAATGGAGGTGAATCCTGGACAGAGTGCTTTCGGGCACTTTCGCGTGGGGGCCGGCTACTGGTTTGTGGCGCGACCAATGGGCATGAACCGAAAACTGATCTGCGCTATATCTGGTCTTTTGAGTTCGATATTCTTGGCTCCAATGGTTGGCAGCGCTCGGACCTGGAGACGTTGTTGGAGATGGTGCGTGACGGCCGGATAAAACCAGCTTTGCATTCTGTGCGCCCACTGGCAAAATTGCGAGATTCGCTCGCGGAGTTGATCGAGCGCAAGGTCGTTGGCAAGGCGGTCCTCGTTCCATAAATCTGGTAAAGACAAAATGGTGTCCGCGTTTGAGCACAATCTCGGTGGTTTGATAGGCCCAGGTGTTGACCGGAACAAAACTGCGTTTATTGATCTAGTTGGATCTAGACCAGGTGGAGAAGGCAGAGCATACGATTATGGGGAGGTCGACGATCTCGCCAACTCGGTCGGGCGTGGGCTAGTAGCAAGTGGTTTATCGCGTGGTGATGCCGTCGCTATCTTGGCTGAAAACTCGGTACCCTATTTCGCTACCTATATGGGCATCCTGCGTGCAGGCATGGTAGCTGTCCCGGTCAACTATCGCCAGCCACCCCGGACGATTGCGCATATAATTTCAGATTCAGGCAGCAAGCTGATTTTCGCCGACCAGGGTCGCAGGAACCAATGTCCTTCGGAGGTCCCAGTATTGTCGTTCGAGGGGGAAGGAGAGGAAACCTGGTCCGGGTTCGTTGATCCGGGTTCTTTTGACTTAGTCGACCCCGAGCCCGGCGAAACAGCGATGCTACTCTATACCTCCGGTTCGACTGGCATGCCTAAGGGCGTGATGCTGAGCCACGAAGGGCAGCTCCATGCTATCTCTCGCTGGGCTGATGAGCGTCAAGAGATAGCTCGTCATCGCCTGCTTATCGCTGCACCACAATACCACATGAACGCATTGTTTGTCTCAAAGTTGCTGATGTCATTCGGGGCGAGCGCCGTGCTACTGCCACGGTTCGATGTAGAGACTTATATCCGGGCGATCGAATGTCACCAGGTGACTTGGCTGACCGGGGTGCCTACCATGTTAGCGCTTGTCGTTCGCGAAAAGGAACTACTGTCGATGACGGATCGGTCTTCTGTCGAACGCGTTAGCATGGGCTCGGCTCCCTTGACAGAAGCTCTATTCGACGGGGTTCAGGCCTGGTTTCCGGAGGCTGTTGTCTCTAACCTTTATGGGACGACTGAACATGGACCCTCGGCTTTTGGATCGCATCCGGACGGGTTAGCGCGTCCAAAACTATCACTTGGTTGTGTTGCACCCGGAATGGAATTGCGACTTGTGGGAGGAGTGGACGAGAATCACGGCGTTCTTGAGGTGCGAAGTGTGACAAACATGACTGGTTACAAGAATTTGCCGGAAAAGACGACCGAGGTAATGGTTGATGGCTGGTATCACACCAAGGACGTTATGCGGCGTGACGCGGACGGCTTCTATTTCATCATCGGGCGTGAGGATGACATGTTCGTCTGTAATGGGGAAAACATCTTCCCGGGAGAAGTCGAACGGCTGCTCGAATCCCATTCTGGCATTGACCAAGCAAGCGTGGTGCCGATCCCTGACCCAGTACGCGGCCAGGCACCGGTGGCGTTCGTGGTTCGATCCGCTGAAATTAGATCACATGGCCTGACAGCCTCAAGGTTGGATGAGGCAGGGGTACAAGAATATGCCCTCGCTAACGGTCCAGCCTATCAATTCCCGAGACACGTATTCTTTCTAGATACCCTGCCGCTCGCTGGTACTAATAAGATCGACCGCAGCGTCTTGATAGAAGACGCTAGGCGTCGAATAGATAATGGCTAAACCCGAACCGTCGAACCGGGGGGGGGCTTGCATCTCCATCCAGAATACCTTATCAACCGCTTTCGCTTTGGGGGGGGCGCATAGCTCAGTTGGCAGAGCAGCTGACTCTTAATCAGCGGGTCCACGGTTCGAGTCCGTGTGCGCCCACCAAAGTTTTCAATGACTTACGGGATATTACGTTCCCGTTTTTTTGTTTTGGGTAACAAACTGATGTGTCTGCGCATGTTCCATCGAGGCCTGGACTGCCGGGTTTCGCAGCGTCTCTTGCGGCACCGTTCGCGCGCTGGTTGGCGAGTATCCCGCCGCTATAGCAGCCTGGGTATTTGATACATCGCCCCGTCCGGCGATAAGCGCCAACCGTTCCTGGCGGGGGCCATAACAGCGGCATGTTTTGGCATGGGGGTCCTAGTGCGTGTCTTGACCTTTGGTGCGGGCCTCCTGGATGCGGCGGTTCAGAGCTTCGGCCCGCTCAGCGTGGCAGTAAGGGCGCGCGCCAGTCCCGTGTGCATGATTCCAAGAAACAAACCGAAGCTTCAACTAGCCGGAATTCCTTCCGCCACCATCTCGTATTGCGCTCCGCTTACTTGCGGGCGTACACCAAACCACAGCTCAAATCCGTTAACCGCTTGATGCAGGAGCATCGCGAGGCCATTGGTCGTTTTGTGACCGCGCCTTTCAGCATTAACCAATAGACGAGTTTTTAGCGGAATATATACAATATCGGAAACGATCGCATCCGGGCTCAACTGTGACAGATCAACTTCAAGATCTCCCTGCCCTTCCATTCCAAGCGAAGCTGTGTTGACTAAAAGCCCAGTTGATTTCAACAGCGTCGGCAGATCATTCCACGTTGCCGGTTGAACACCGTTACCGTAATCGGCGTGCATCGCCTCGGCTTTCCACAGCGTTCTGTTGACCACATGAACGGTTTCCACACCCCGCGCCAGCAAAGCGTAGACTATAGAGCGGCTGGCGCCACCCGCGCCTAGGACGACAGCGACCCTAACCCCGGCAGTCCAATTCGGAACGGTTACGTCCAACGAGCCGATGTACCCGTCACCATCCGTATTGGTTCCCCGCAGTATTTTACCGTCAAGCCAAAGCGTGTTGACGGCCCCAATGGATTTGGACTTCTCATCGGGTTCGCAGAGTGCGAACGCCGCCTGCTTATGCGGCATCGTTACGTTGGCACCGACGTATCCATGAGATGCCAGGTTGGTGACAAACTCCGTAAATCCATCGGGCGGTATCTCTTCAATCCGATAGGCGCCGTCGATGCCATACTCGTTAAGCCAATACCCGTGCAACTTCGGCCCACGAGAATGTTTGGCCGGATAACCGATGACACAGGCGGCAGGCGAGGTAGTGCTCATTGCGATGCCACCTATTGTTTCGCAAGAATGTCGGCGACCGCGTCAATCGCATGCAGATAGCCATTGACGCCGAGGCCCGCGATGACGCCTGTAGCCGCAAGACTGACGTAAGACGTGTGCCGGAATGCTTCGCGCGTGTGTGGATTGGACAGATGTAGCTCGATGATTGGGGTTTTGACGTTCTTCAATGCATCCAGTATTGCCAACGATGTGTGGGTGAATGCCGCCGGATTGATAATGATGCCGGACGCCTCGTTGATCCCTTGATGAATCCAATCGAGAATTTGCGCCTCGCTGTTTGATTGCTCAAAAAATAGCTCATGACCACGGTCGGCGGCGCGTGCGATACACATCGCTTTCAAATCCGCCAACGATGTATGGCCATAGATTTCAGGTTCACGAATCCCCAACAGGTTCAGATTGGGGCCGTTTAGCAGGTAAATAGGTTTGCTCATCGAAGTATCCTCAGATGTTGGGATTGCTGGAGACGATTTCGCTCGGTTTAGGCGGTCATCGTCAAAGAAATTTCTGGGAATGCATCGTGCCTAACCGTGAGGGTTTGGCCGGCTCTGAAAGGTGTCGGCAGGGTCATTGACCCGGTGAGCAGGAACATACCCGCCTCAAAATCGATCCCGCGCGCTATCAGATCGTTAATGATGTCGACCATGACATCCAGCGGATGCAACCGATAAACATCGGAATAAGCTTGGATTGGTGGGCTCCCGTCAATCGTCGCATGAATATTCATATTGCTGAAATTGAGGCTACGCCAGTCTTCAACCGGGGCGCCTAGTACCGCGGCACCACCGGTTCCATTATCGGCAATGCCGTCAAATGTCATCATGACGCGATTGCCGGTCCCCGGGGCATAGCGGGTCGATGCCAGTTCGATCGCTGGATGGAAAACAACACGGTCCTCCAGCATGCTTCGGGTCACGGTCTCGATCTTCGGCGGCAAGGCTTCGACCAGGCGCATGCCGTACTCGCATTCAACCTTGGCACTGTGGATCAAGCGGGCCGACACCGACCCGTTCCCTTCAAACAGACGATCCTCGAATATGCGCCCAGGGATTGGTCCATCGTGTCCTTCGAACATTTGCACCTCCTTCGCGGGCGCTCCGACTTTCCAGCCGACAACTTTGGTGCCGATGGCGGCAGCCATTTTGTCTTGAACTGCATAGGCGGTGGCTCGGTCAGCAGGACCGGTTTCCGGTAGCGGAATCGTGCTGCCGTCACTCCACGCCGCAGCCAAATCACCCGCCAGACGATCAATATCAAAATTCATTTTTTTATCCTTTACCGCATAAACAGGGCCAATTCATTTATGGTCTAGCTGTCGGCCAACGATCAGGATTGTGCTCCAGCCATCGGACAATCGACTTAATGCCGTCCGGTAATGACCATTTCGTCTCAAAACCAGTGTCCGCCTGCATACGACCAATACCAAGCGGGTCACGCAACTTGGTGAAGCGCGTCCATGGGTCCGTGCCGGGCTTGAGAGTGATTTGCGCGCCTGGAATAGCGGTCCGAATAGCATCCGTGACCTCGCCAAGCGCGAAGTTCCGGCCATGGCCAAGATGATAGGCGTCGTGGGTTAAATTATCCGCCGCATCAAGGGCCAACAATCCATCAANGACATCTTCGACAAAAGTGAANCTCNCCTCNAAANCGGCACCGCCTTCATCTATGACGTCGCCNCTCAATGCCCGGANGACAAACGATGGNATCGGGCCGCGNGTCGGTCCGATATCGAGNAGGGGTGGCCCATATACCCACGAAATNCGGGCGACNNCGGCNGGCACGTCATACTCAGNCCGAAACANGCGGCACAACATCTCCGCCGCCGTTTTGGTGATGCTGTAGACGTTCTGCGGCGCTGGTTCCGCATCTTCNGGTATAGGGGCGCCATCGATCGGGCGATTTTGAAAAACAGAGCCGGTGCTCACCAACACAAACCGCCGCCAGTTCAAATNGCGCGCGGCTTCCAGCAAGGTTGCCGTCGCCTCAACATTGCNGCGAACCGCGGCCAAAGGATCGGGACGGGCGTAAGCTTCATTCGACACCGCTGCCAGATGTATGCACGAGGTCACGCCAGTGCGAGNCGAGAGTTCCTTCACAGNNTCAAGATCGGTCAAATCGCAAGCCGCCCATTCGACNACGCCCGCCTCCNCCATCGCGTGACCACCGGACCCGCGATATGTCGCGACCATTGNNAGGCCCGTCGCTTGCGCCCGCGCAACCAANTTACCGCCCACATNGCCCGTTCCACCGGTCAGCAGGATCATGANCCGCGCNCCNTCATACCAAGGGTGTCATGACATGGCGGGCAAACGCCGGACGCTCGCAAAGCCGTTCGTACCAAGCTCGTAGNTTTGGCAGTTCCGGATGCGTCACGTCGAGGGCGTACCAGCGATAAGCAACACAACCCAGCGGCATGTCCGCCACCGTGAAGCGNTCNCCNGCAACATTTGNATATTTGTNGAGATGCCCATCGAGAANACGCAGCGCTTNTTCCACAGCCTCGGCNGCACTCGTGAGCAGCGCTTGATCACGTTCCTCAGGCTTGGTGCGAATTAGGCCTAAGAACAAGGGTCCTAGCCATGGCATGATGGTTGCCTGTTGCCAATCCATCCACATATCGGCTGTTGTTCTCTGACGTAGATCAGATGGCATCAAATCGTCCAGTGAGTATTTNGCCGCCAAATACCGAAGGATGGCGTTCGATTCCCAGACAACAAATCCGNCATCCTCGATTACAGGAACCGTACGGTTGGGGTTGATCGACTGAAACCAATCTTCGCCAACCACGCCATACTGCAATCCNGCATCGGCCTGCTCNTGCGCAAGTTCGAGTTCATCGACCGCCCAGAGAACTTTTTGAACGTTCATCGAGTTCCGCCGTCCCCAAATCTTCAACATGGCAACCNGCTGTCCTTTCCGTACCGTCATCAGCATCACAAATGATCCNCCATACGNGTNAGGATCGTTTCTACAACCTCATCCANTGGGCGTTGCCACCAATTCTTTTCCGAAAAAATTTCAACCTCNACTTGACCNANATACCCCGCCGCCTCGATCCAAGATCTTATTTTNCGGTTTTCGATCACTCCGTCACCGGGCATGCCACGATCCAATCGGACGCTCTCGGTATCTCGCAACCAGTCCGAGACGTGAAAATGAAGAATTCGTTTACCGGCACGCGCTATCGCGTCTTGCAGACCCGGTTCCCACCAAACTGCATAACTGTCAATCGCTAGCCCAAGCACGTCGTTGGCATCAAGCGTGTCAAGAAGGTCGAGCGCCTCGGAGACTGTCGAGATCACCGAGCGGTACCCACAAACCATCGGATGCAGTGGCTCTATAGCGAGTTTCACACCGGTGGCACGCGCGTGCGGGATAAGGCGCTCAATCCCTTCAACGGCTCTCGCACGCGCACGGCTCAGATCTTTTGANCCTTCGGNAAAACCGCCCGTGATTGTCACAAGGGAGCGNGCGCCAAGGGTCGCCGCCTGATCNAGCCAGCGGCGATTGCTGTCNGTTNCCGATNNGAAATCCGTGCTGGTGTCTTCCGTCACAAACCCGCCNGCNCANAGCGCATCAATAGTCATGTTGTGATCGCGCAAAATTACTTGTGCCTCGCNGAGNCCAATCTCATCCAGCTTTTCGCGCCATACGGNGGTATGGGTAATTCCGTGTCGCGCCAGACATTCNATCGATTGNCGAAAATCGCATTGCATCAATGTCACTTGATGAATGTTCAGCCGGTCATTCGTTAGCGTTGAAACCGTCATCTCAATATGTCGCCCTGCCGCCGGTGACGTCGAATACTTGNCCGGTCGTGAAGGAGCAGAGNGGGCTGGNGGCCCACGCCGTCATATTCGCGATTTCCTCGGTCCCGCAAAACCGTTCCATCGGAATCAGTCGTTNTTTCTCGGCGATGTAATCCNCNGACATTTGCGACATCAGGTCGGTTTCAGCGATCGCCGGCGCAATGCAATTGACCGTAATGTTCGAGGGNTGNAGTTCACGTGCCAGACCTTTGGCATAACCAATCACACCGGCTTTGGCGGCCCCATAAGCGCAAGCTCCGGTGTTGCCTTCCTTGCCGGCCACAGAGGCAATAATCACAATCCGGCCATAACCGATTTCACGCATGTGACGAACCGCCGGTTTTGACGAAAGAAATNCGCCNGTCAAATCGACATCAATCGTCCGCTGCCAATCCTGAAGCGAATACTCCCACGCTGGTTTCGTCGGCCCGTTGATGCCGGCGTTGGCAACCAGTACAGACACCGATCCCAAACGCGANAGGCTCGTTGCGAACGCGGCATCGACAGCCGNCTCATCGGTGATATCGACGGTGAGGACGTGATCGAACGCCGTATCATCGTCAATCGGNGTTGTATCCGCATCCCAGCCGGNAACCCGTGCGCNNAGTTCCTGAAACCGGTGCGCGATAGCGAGGCCAATGCCCCGGGCAGCACCGGTCACAATCACCGTATGGTCGGCCAAATCAAATGACATTGCATTCTCCTTACTGGTTTGGCACCCATTGCAGAATGTGCTGGGCAANGGCGACCAGTTCCCCATCCTGATTGGTGGCTTCGATTGTCGCGGTCGAACGCCGGCGCGTCGGATCGATCTCNGCNAATTCGTAGTGGATTGANATTGTATCGCCCAGGAACACGGCCTTGAGNAAACGTACCCTGTCATAGCCAAGCGACACCGCNGTCTCGTCCGCCTCCCGCGTATGCTCAATCGCTTTCGTCGACGCCGTCGACATGAACCCAATCACCAGCGCTCCGTGCGCCATCAATTTGCCGTAGCTGGATTTCTCCATATATGTCTTGTTGACGTGGTTGGGCGAGAAATCCCCGGTAATGCCGGCGTACATGTAGACATCGCTTTCCGAGACGGTTTTGGTGAATTGCGCGCTGTCGCCGACATTGACGTAAAACTCCGACATTATTTCTGNTCCTTACTTATTCTTCCAATTGGGCGGGCGTTTTTCCAAAAATGCNTTCGAGCCTTCGATNGCATCNTCGCTNGCTANCATCGCCTCGNAGGCGGGGTAGTGGGCTTCGAANGCCNCTTGCAACGACGGCTTGNTCAACCCGTCGAGCATCATTTGTTTNGTCGCNCTGAGCGACAATGGTGCACTTTGNAGAAGCTGGTCGGTCAATGTCTGAAGAGCNCCGGATAATTCTTCAGCCGTGACCACTTGATTNATCAAGCCAAACTCGAGCGCTTTCTCCGCACTGAAGAGTTCNCCNGTCATGGCAATCTGCATCGCTTGTTTCATCGGCACATAGCGTGCCAGGCGGTGAAGCCCGCCGGCGGCAGNCAANCCGACGTTCACTTCCGGCAGACCNAATTTCGCNGTNGAAACGGCGATCGCCATGTCACACGCCAGAACAATNTCCAACCCACCNCCGATGGCGTGNCCGTTGANGGCGGCCACAACCGGTTTGGTCAGATCGAANCGTTCCGCCAANCCACCAAACCCGGTCGGCGGCATATCATCNCCGCCCATTTCNGTTCGAACTTTCAGATCGGANCCGACGCAAAACGCCTTTTCNCCGGCGCCNGTAATAATCGCTACATANAGACCATCATCCGCGGCATAGCGGTCGAAGGCGGCGGCAAGCTGACTATGGGACGNAGGATCGAGTGCGTTCAAGACCGATGGCCGGTCGATTGTGAGCGTCATCACAGGCCCGTCGGTCTCGACGCGAATTGTTTCGGGCGTTGTCACAACATTTGCCTCTGTCCGGACTTCGCTGCATCGTAGACCGCCAACGTTGCCCGCAACGTCTCCGTTGCGTCGGCGCCTGAAATCAACGGCTCCGCCTCCCCACGGATAACCTCCACGAAATGCTCGATTTGGTGGACATAGGCATTCTCCAATGCGCCGGACATCGCATCAGGTTCAATTGCATGGTTCCAATCCGGCGTGTTTTCGCCGTGATGCCAAAGCGTGAGATTGNGGAAATCGAGGGCGGCCTCTGTGCCCATGAACCGCACGGTATTCTGCCCTGATTTTGGAAACGCCGGTGTCTCGCCGGTTGCAAATTCCCACNCCCAGGGCGACGTCGCCTGGTCGGAAACCACATACGCGCCCAATGCCCCGGACGCAAAGCGCATGAGGATCGTCGCGGCGTCCTCTTTCTCCCACTTCCGCACTTGATGAGATACATCGGCACTGATGCTCTCGATATCGCCGCAGATAAAGCGCAGCGAATCCATTTCATGAATGAGGTTGGTCAGGATCGGCCCGGATTCCCATGCCTTGCGCCAGTCGGGGTCGTAATAATCGTCGTTTTTGCGCGCCGTCCATTGCCCCGAAACGGCGACCAGTTTGCCGAGCTTGCCCGACTGAACGATATCGCGGGCTTGACGCATGAGCGCGTAATAGCGGCGATGATGACCGACCAATACAAGGCCCGCGCTGGCAGCCTCCCTTTCAAGGATTTGCTCAGCCTCGGCAACAGTCGCCATCATCGGTTTTTCGATCAACGCAGAGCAACTGGCCTCAAGCGCGGTCATGGCCGGCGGAAAATGAACGGCCGTCGGCGTGGAGATGATCACACCATCAGGGCTTTCGGCCGCAAGCAACGCCTCAATATCGCCGTAGAGTGGGACTTGAAGGTCACCGGCCAATTCCT
>PBMU01000006.1 GCA_002722775.1 Rhodospirillaceae bacterium | reverse complement strand
CTCAGGCGCGAGGGGGAGGTCTACCCTATAAAGGATTTTCAAATGACAAACATGGTAGGTTCCGAAAAATTCGCAGTCGTTGCCACGATTGACCCAGACGTGTTAACTGTGACAACTCATAGTTCTGATGGTGTTGACATGTCGCTTTTCGAAAGCGTAACGGCCATTGCAATGGTCGGCGACCTTGCCAGCGGTAGCACGGTGATCTGCAAAGTCACCAGCGGTTCCAATAACGTCGCGTTTGGGAACACGGTCAAAACGGCGGCCACGCTGACGCAAGCTGGCAGTGACGGGGACAAGCAGGTCGTGATCAATGTTAGGGGCGAAGACCTCACCGCAGGTGATCGTTATGTCCGCTTGGAAATGGTTGTCGGTGCTGATGTCGCTGATGGTGGTGGAATTGTGTTAGGACACAATCCTCGCTACGCTCCGGCCAGCGACAATGATTTGTCTACCGTTGACGAAATCTTAAACTCCTAAGGTGGAAGAGATGCCAAAGATAAAATTCCTTGAAGACCGAACGGTGCAGGATACCGAGGGGCAGACGTTCAAGAAAGGTTCAGTACATGACGTGTCGGATTCGTCCGCGCGGCATTGGATCAATCGTGGCGTTGCCATCGAAGTCGCTGACGAACCGGCGGCACCTGAGCCGAAGAAGTCGAAGGTGGCAAAGAAGGCAGCATCTAAATGAGCATGCTGCCGTACAGTTTAACGAGAAGTGTTGATCCGACTTCAGAACCACTCACAACCGCAGATGCAAAAACGCATCTGCGCGTGAGCGGATCTGATGACGATTCGTACATCGACATTCTCATCGAGATAGCGCGAAGGCAACTCGAGAACGATTCAAGAAAAGCAATCATCACGCAGACGTGGGTGCAAAAGCATCATGCTTTTCCCACCGATGGCGTGATCGAATTACGAATGACTCCCGTTGCCAGCGTCTCCTCGATTCAGTACGTCGATATCAATGGAGATACTCAAACCTTTTCATCCGGTGACTACACTGTCGATACGTCGCGCGGTGTTGTCTGGTTGGGATACCAAAAGGAATGGCCGAATACTCGAGATCACTCCGATGTGCTCACGATTACTTACGTGGCTGGAGCGTCAGCGGCAACGCAGACGCAGAAACATGCGATGCGGTTTCTGATCGCGCATTGGTACGAAAATCGTTCGCCGGCAGAACTTAAACCGTTCTTTGAAACTCCACTTGGTTATCAAGTGTTGGTTTCTCAAATTCATCCTGGATCCTATCCATGACCCAGACTCATCGAATTGGAAAGCTAAGGCACAAAGTGTTGATCCAGGCCGATGGTTCAACTCGCGATGCGCACAACCAGATCACTCCCAGCTGGTCTACAATATCTGGCGGCACGGTCTGGGCAAACGTGGAACCGTTGCGCGGAAAAGGCTTGCACGATGCAGACATGGTTCAGACGGAGATCACGCATAAGGTGACGATGCGATACCTGAGCACTGTTACTGAGAAACACAGGATCGTTCACGACAGCAGGAACCTTCAGATCATCCATGTGATCAATGTCGATGAGAGCGATTGGATCCTTGAGCTAATGTGCAAGGAGATCACTTAAATGGGTTTCGGGACCATCAAAGATACAAAGGGCGATCGCAAGTTCCTGGTCTACTTCTCGGGAGTCGAACCACTGCAGCGGTTGTTCAAGGGCATGCCCAAGAAGCTTAAAGAAAAATATCTCAAGCGTGGAGTGCAAGAAGTAAAGAAGTCGATGGTCAAGCAAACCCGTGCGATATTGGCTCCGCATAAGCGAACCGGAACCTTAGCCAGGTCGCTGGGACACAGGACGACCAACCCGCGATATCCGCGAGTCAATCCAGCCACGGGTGACGTGGTAACCATGATGCGACCCAGGTTAGGTTTCGATACCGTATACGGAACGTCTTGGGACGGTAAGCCCTTGATTGCCAAACCGGGCTTGTACAGTTGGCTTGCCGATCGCGGGACGTATCGCAGCAGACCGATCAACTACAACCGAAAAGTTCTTAGCCGACATCGCAGCAAGGCAACCAAGGTCCTAACTACAAAAGTAAAACAAGCAATCGCACAAGCAAAGGCAAAGGGAACACCCTGATGCTCTCCGACATTGTTACCTACCTGGAAGGCAAGACGACGATTACTGATTACGTTGGAACCAGCGATCACCGTATCTATGTAGCGCGCAGACCGCAAGGTGATACCTTGCCGAGTATCGTTGTCGACATGATCTCATCTGACCACGTCGGTCATTTGAATGGCGCAGGTGGGATCGTTCAATCGTCGATCGAAATCACATCGTATTCGGATTCGTCGCTGGAGGCTGAGCAAATGGGTGATGCAGTCCGCTTAGTCTTCGATGGATTCAATAGTGGTGACGGATCAATTGGCACGCTCAAAGTGCGTGGCGTTGACCTGATCAGCTCGTCTCTCGTCTACGTTCCACCGATCGATTCATCAGATGTTGGAGTCTACTCATGGGAGCAGGACTATGACTTCTGGCACCCGGAAACCATCCCGAGCTTCTAACATGAAAACACAAATGCGATGCATAAAAAGTACGCCTGGTTATGTGGAAGGAGAAATCTACACCTTCTATCTGCTGGGGAACGTACTAAGAAAAACCACCGGTCTTGTAGTCGACCACCTCAGAGAAAACTTTGAGCCCGTGGAAAAACCAAAACCAAAACCAAAATCGAAGATAAAGGAGTCCAGCGATGGGACAAATTGACTTAGGTAATGCGGCGACAATCACCGGTGGACAATTCACATCATTCACCTGGAAGCTAACTAAGATCTCACTTAGCGTTGGTGACCGCGAGTCGGTTGCTGTTTCCTCGCTGGGCGATTCGATTGGACCGCAGACTGTTTTAATGGGCACGACATACGATCCAGGGACTGTCTCGATTGAAGGCTGGTGTGATGCCCATCTGGATGACATGCCTCCGATTGACTTAGCAGACACATCCAGTGCGCCGAAGCGCGGAGAGGAATACACAATCACAATGCCGATGCCGGATGATGAGTCGGGATCGAACAAAGGAAAAATTGTCTTTACTGGACAGTTCGTAAACTTCTCGATTGATATCCCCAACGGCGAAGCGATGACGTTTACTGCTGAAATTAGAATTATGTCTGCACTGGATGTAACAGGCGCTAACTAAGGAGTTTAACCGATGAGCATGATTGACAAGCAGGCGATCTTTGCCGCCGATGATTTGCGACTTGAAGAAGTGCCGGTGCCCGAGTGGCCTTGTGGAACACTGTATGTTCGCATGATGACTGGCATCGAGCGAGACCAATGGGAGGGACTCGTTCAAAAGCGTACCAACGGAAACGGTAACAGTATCGACTTGGTTGGCATTCGTGCTTTGCTGGTCGCTTTAACTGCAGTCGATCAAGACGGCAACCGAGTCTTTGATGAAGATGATGTCGATCAACTTCAATCCAAAAACTCTGCCGTCCTTGATCGAATTGCTGGGGTCGCCATGTCGTCCAATGGGATTGGCGAAAAGGATATTGACGATCTAAAAAAAAGCTTTCCGGTAGCTTCGAACGGCGATTCTGGTTCCACTTAGCGAGGACGGTAACGCATTGTTCGGTGAAGGAAACGCAAGAGAAAATTGATAGTCATGAATACGCTGAGTGGTTGGCGCTGTATCTGATGGTCCCCTGGGGCGACGATTGGGAACAGACTGGCCTGCAGTGCAGCATCATCGGTTCAACCGTTGGCGCGAAGATTGCTTATGAGGACGCGATGAAAGGCGAAGGATTGCAGGAGCAAGAGAAGCCACCAGGTTTCAATGAGATTTTTTCTGTTTTAAAAATGGCCGAACCCAAAAAGTAAAATGCCCGTTGCCGGTTCCATAGTCGCGAATGTTGTTGCACGAACTGGTTCGTTCGAAGCTGGCATGAAGCGAGTGAATAAGTCGATGTCTGGTCTTGGCAAGCAGGCCGACATGCTTGCGGGCAAGTTCATCAAATGGGGTGTTGCCGCTGGTGCTGCGTTTGCCGCAATGGCCTTGAAGATGGCAAGCGACATCGAAGATGTCGAAATGCGGATCGTCGCGATCACCGGCAGCACATCAACCGCAAAAAAAATCATGGAGGACATGGCCAAGCTGGGTCCGATCACCCCGTTTGAAACTCAGGAATTGAGATCCGCAGCAGCAACCTTGGTCACCTTTGGGATTGAAGCTGAAGCAGTCGGTTCGACGATGGAAATGCTTTCTGACATTGCTTCAATTTCTTCCGTAAGTATCGAAGAGCTTGCGATTAAGTTTGGCAAAGTGCGCGGCGAGGGGATCGCATTCCAGGAGACTCTCAACCAGCTAAGTGCAAGACAGATTCCGATCATTGACAAGCTCAAAGAAAAGCTGGGGATGACCGGCGCGGGTGGAGACAGGGCTTTCAGAAAGTTCGTCGAAGAGGGCAAAGTTAGCTTTGCCTTGTTCGCTGAAGTCATGCAGGACATGACGAAGGAGGGCCAAGCGTTTTTTGAAGGTTCGGAAAAGGCAGCAGATACGTTGACAGGTGCCATATCGACATTGATGTCGAATGTTAAGGCATTGGGCGAAGAGATTGGAAATAACTTGCGACCGATCGCGACCAAGATCGTTAAGAAATTAAACGAGTGGGTGATCGTCAACAAGGATCTGATAATCCAAACGATTAAGCAGGGGGCAAAGTTTGCTGCCTGGGCTATGACCGTCGCGGTCACGGCGAAAGCAATTGGGATTCTTCTGCGAGTAGGTGGTACACTGCTCAAATTTTACAAAAACTTACGCACTGCACAGATCACCTTCCTGACGCTAATGGGACCAGCGGGCTGGAAGACTCTCGCCATGGCAGGCGTTATTGGGGTTACGGCGTACATGGCCGTAGAGGGTGCCGTCAACGCAGCGAGCGTTGCAATGGAAGATCATAAAGGTGCTGTTGAGGAAACGCGAGAGGCATTGGACGCGATCGACGCTGATGCATACATGACTCCCGTGCAGATTGCCAGGGAAGCAGAGAAGCGTGCTAAGGCGGCAAAAAAGATTGCTGAAGAAAAGTTGCGAATTGAAAAGCAGCATGCAAAAGAATTGGAGCGGATGGTCATCGCGGTTGAAACTCCGCTCGAGAAATACACTCGTCTGGTTAGAGAACTGCAGAAGGTTTGGTTACGCGGGAACATGACGCTGGAAACATATCGACGCACAGTTCAGAAGTACGCGCAGGATCTTAACGGTGCCACTAAAGAACAAAATTCGTTGGCCGATTCTTCTCGCCGTTGGTTGGCACCTATGGCAATCTCAGGGACAACGAGCGGAACCAGTTCATTTTTGAAAGGTCAAGCCTTGGGCAAAGACGTACACTTGCAGAAGCTCGCAAACAATTTAGCGCGTGAGCAACTCAATCAGTTGGAACAAATCGCAACGAACACGTCTCAGCCTCCAGTGCAACTCGGAACGGGAGTCATCTGATGGGAGTCATGGAGGTTGTAAAGCGAGCCGGTGGAGACAGCGGGACCAGAGTCCAAGGCAGTGGTTCAGCGCAAGTCACCTACGACGTGCAAACAGAGGATGCGGACGATACTCAAGGTGTAGTGCTTGAGCACTTTCGCAGCAACTCAGACCTGCTTTATCTGTACGACAGTTACCAGTGGGGCGACACAATCGATGCGTTCATGTTTTGTAAATCGATATCCGCGACCAGGACAGGATCGACTCTGTGGCAAGTCACGTTGCAATTTGAAACGCCAAAACCGGAGGACTCGAACAACGAAGGAAAACCGAACAAAGGTGATCCGCTGCGGCTGCCAAACGAGATCAGCATCACGACGACCCAAGAAACTGTGCCCGTTACGACAGCTGGCTATATGGGTGGGTTCACGGGTCGCATGGATGCATACACGCAAAACGCAAGAATGGATGGTATCGTTGATACCAGACAGTTGACCCAAACGTTTTTTGATTCCAAGGCGATCGTCACGATGAACTCAATGATGAATCGTTACGATCCTCCGTTGGAAAAACAAGTATCTTATGTGAGCGTCAACTATACTTGCACCTTTCTTGAGTACCCAATGGCCGTGCTCGAGCACGTCAACACGACCAATTCTGCTCCGTTCATCCTAGAGAGTTACGGCAAGAAGATGCAGGTTGATCAGGGCACCGCGCTGTTCAAAGGTTTCAGTGGTCGATTGGAACTGTTCCACAAAGAATCTGAGGGAGGTGTCCACGGTGGAGTGGCTGGAGACAGCTTTATATTCTTTCCTTACTGGCGAATGTCGTACAACTTTCTGATCAAACCTGGTGCGGATCCTTTCGACATCAAAGTCGTCGATCAAGGTTTCTTTGAAAAACCAAAACCTCCACAAGCGACTCCGCAGCAAGTTCCTCTTGCTCCAAACGCACCAACCGAAGACGAACTGCAAGGCATGACCGACGAGCAGATCGAGCGTCTTGGTGCTGGCGCGCCGGATGTTCCAGCAGCACCAGTTCCAGCGACCAACGAGCGTGGTGAAATGATTGGTCCGGTTAATCTCGATGGTGATGGTCATCGATTGCCGATCGAAAATTTGGTCATGGAGGGAGGCATGGGTGCAGCGCCAAGATCCATTGTCCAGCCAGTATTGATTCAATGGAAAGTTTATGGTTGGAGCGACTTTAATAACGTGTTGCCGCAACCACTTGATTCACAATTTTCAAATCTAGGAACAACAACATCCACCGGGGGAGCTGAGTCCGGTGGCGCTGGCTAACTAAAATAAGGATGCGATCATGGCTACATGTCTTTGGCGAGGAAACGATTCGTCGAACCCTGGTGACTACTCCGTTGCTGGCAACTGGAGCGGCGCAGTCCCCGTTGCTGATGATACGGTAATCATCCCTGCTGGGTCTGGAAACATCACCGCTGGGCTCAACCAAGCGTCGATCGAACTCGAAGAGTTCACCGTTCAGGAAGGTTACACGGGACGTATCGGCATCCGGCCAACCTCCGGTGCCGCGCCCACATATTTACAGCTTGGTATCAAGACCAACTCACCTTGTGAGCTAACTTTGTCCAACTATGCTTACATCGACGTAGACAATTCTGATATCGATGTGACTGTGTTCCGGGCAGCCCAAGGAACATCCGGTGATTATGGCTTGTGCCTTCTCGGTTCTGCGATCCAAACATTGAGCGTTCACCAGGGAAGTGTTGGACTCGGTTACCAGCGCGGAAACTTGGCCGATTGTGATGACATACAGTTGCGTGCTGGGGCACTTCTTTATCGTGGTGCTGGCGCAGGCAATTCGGCAGCAACCATCATGGGCGGCACGCTGATCGACGCTGGTGGGATAAGCCAATGCGACATCTATTCGGGAGTGTTCAAGGCTGTAGAGACTTGTCCTTTGACGACTTTGAATTGCTATGGAGGACGGAGCATTCTGAACAACGTCGCCGGCAGTGGAGTCACGACGGTCAACTTGAAGGGTGCCAACGCAACGCTCGATTTGTCGCAGTCAGGTATCCCCAGGACAATTGTCACGCTGAATTATGATGAGGGCCGGTTGATCAAGACCCCGGCGACGACCATCACTAATTTCAATATATCGTCACTGGCTTTTGATATGAGTTGTGCGACTCTGAGGTGATCGATGGCAGACAATCTTTTCGCGTTCGATGAAGCGTCGGCAAAAAAAATCATTGAGCAGATCAGGTTTTTGGAGACGAGAGTAAGGAATCTCCAGAACCAGATTGGTCAGTTTCGCTCATATGGTGTTGTTCGGCATGGTGATCGAGGTGTGAGTCAAGATACGATCATCCTGGTCCGTCTGAAAGACAACGAACGTCTGCACAACGCGGACCTGTCTAAAGTACCACAACGCGAACGCGAAACAGGTCTGACGTATCGAACCAACTCTTATTCGATTTCTGCATTGGCAGATGTGGTTGGTTTCAATCGCCAAAGTGGTGTCCACAAAACTAGCGACGAAGATAAATACACGACGCATGCTGCGATTGGCGAGCAGGAAGTTCGCATTGGAATGAAGAACGTGGTGCGGATCTTCGACCCAACCGGGACAGTGGATCTTCGCCAGGGAGACATGACGCATGTCTTCTGGAATCGCCATTCGGATCACTGGGAAGTGTTGGCATCCAGTTCATCTGTCAGCACCACGTCGATGATGATGCCGATGATCCTCAAAGAAGACATGACCGATTTCGAGTTCCTTGGTTCGGAAACTTCGCAACGGCAGCCCGTTCCAAAGAAGCTTGCAGAAGTCAAAATTGTCAAGCTCGACGATGCGGTTGGCAGGTTCCTTTCCGAAGGTCAGTCGATCGCCAACCCCGAAGAAGAAAATCCAGAAGGCCCGGTCAGTCCAGAAGAGTTAGGGCAGGAAGAGGAAGAGGAAGACATTTATCGTCACTTCGTAATTGACTGGGCTGGATTGATTCCCTGGGCCATGAAAGATTCGAAAGGATATGGGATCCAGATCCCGCTTGACGCGGCACCAAGCGAGAACACAGAGAACGCAGAGACAGGCATCTTTTCACCCGAAGGCGACGATGTCCGCAACGAGTTGCCGACTAACGCAAAGATTTACTTTCCGGTCTCATTTGAGCAGCGAATGTGGTGGTTTGGGTTCGTTGCCGAGGAAGAAATTCACGAAACCGATACGCAATTCACGGTGTCGATGTCGCAGATATTAGCGCCGGGAAGTGTCCGTTCGCATTTCCCGCCATACAGTCATGGTGGTAGATCTCCTGCTCCGTTCCATCTTCCGCCTAACGAAGGTGGAGATACGATAACAGTTATCAACACGTTTGGGTTCACGGTCGATAAAGCTGGTTTTGGAACGGCGATGTTGCACGGTGCTGATTGGGTATTGATCCAGGCACGATGTCCAGAGGAGACAGATGAATCGGGAATCGGTCAAGCGCCGTTGGTAACATAACATGCCTTATCCATGCTGTTGTCGAGAGAGTGGAGAGTGCTTTGCTTGCAAGCACCCGATGCCATACGTTGACGCTAAGATCACATCTATGTTTCAGCACCAAGACGTAATGAGTCGCGATAAATGGCGAGAACTTGTGACTGACATTCGATACGACAATCTTTTCCCTGGCAGAAATCTTAACGAAGATTTGCATTCGTATCCAACCAGCGACGATGGCAAAATTTGGTTCCCTGACGAAGCGTCGAGATGGTGTACTACTAAAGAAGGACATGTTCAGTCTGGATTGGATCACCGCGAGCATTGCAGTCCAGATTGTTGCGCGGGGTTTGCCGGTGGGAGTGGACTGTTTCCTAGTGAGCTAGACGAAAGCAGGGGTTGGTTTCGTTGTTACCGAGTCGATCGTCCCATCGAATTCAATCCGTTTGTGGCTCCTGCACCAAATATGAATTACCGTGCTTTTTGGCAGATGTCGCGTCCGCTGGGTGATCCCCGTTGGCTATGCCAGTGGGTAAGTCCCTGGTCGCCAATTTGCGGTGAAGACGCTGAGAAAAACTGGAATTCACCTTACGTGACTCCAGACGAAGTTCGATCAGGCGAGATCCTTGGTGAATTTTATGCCGGTCGTCTGCAGGTATGGTTCTGGAACGATCTTCAGCGCGTGAAAAGTGAGTTGTATTCTCGACGAAGAACCGCATGGGAATGGGAGAAGATGTTTCCCGGCATTAAAATTTCTGCCGTTGGTGAAGGATACCCATCCGAGTACGAAGTTGTCGAAAGAATGAAGGATCTTGGTTGGGACTACAACGTGTTGCACGGCAGATTTGATGTGATGCAGTTTCATTGTGACCCGAATAAATTTCATGAAGAGCACCAATCACCAACGAGGTGGTTGGATTGCGCTTCAGGGGTCAGGCACGGGGGGATAATTAGCCAAATTAAGGTTGGAGCATTTGATGCATGGGACGAATTCTTTGCACAGTTGACCGCAGGTGAATTGAGCGGGAAAACATATACCTTACCAGAATTCAATGAATCGTTTGAGATACAAGATGATACGTTCAGGACTCAAAGTGGAATAACTGAATCAGGTGAAGAGTACCAGATGCATATCTTGCCTCAATCACTTTGGTACAACGGCGGTCGAAAAATTTATAACCCATTTTGGAACGACACAATGCGCCAGGTGGAGCATGTTGCTCATAGTACGATGCAAGGACCGCAGTTCGGTACGGTGATGATGATCCCCTGGGCGGAACGCCACTATTGGCAGGGCAATGGATTCAAGCCTTTTGGCTACCACGACGCAGGTCGTAATTCTGCGCCTCGAGCTGAATCATGGCGACCCGCAGCGGGTCATCCGTACCGTCACTATACCTTCATGCAGGGAGAACTTGGCGAAGACGGCGAATGGATTCACAACCCTCAACCTCCGGTGGAGAACGACTACGGAACCTTCGAAAATCCAAGTCTGAACTGTGGGACTCACGATGATGAAAGTGGATCACCGAGTCGTCGTGAGTCAGGACCACATGTGATTCCGTATGTTGGCAGCAATGACTCGATGAACATCGACAATCACTGGGCAGAATCAGAATGGGAAATTCTCGATGCACTGGAATGGTATCGAGATGTATACGAACGATTACGCGAGGAGTACGGCGAAGACACTTGGTGGGAACGCAACCATCCTGCTTACTTGGCTAAAAAAAGATACGAAGAAGCCCAGGAGCGTTTTGCGAGGATAGAAGTCCAGCGAGACAAATGCAAAGTCACTGGTGATTTTCTGGTCTACGTTCCCGATTACGATCCGATACAAGAGGAGATGTCTCCTCCGGTTGGACCGCAGGATCCAGGGGTTTGACATGTGGTGCATCTTGGAAAAGACAAAGACGCAAACAACCAAGTGCCGACGACGTGGATGTCGCCAGGTCGTACACTTGCCGCCTGGATGTGCTCACGACGGTATCAAAATCGTTTGCCATGGCACAGGCGGCCTGGGAACGAAAATTAAAAACATGCTTGCAGCGGTTGGTTTGAAACCGAAACGTGGTTGTCGATGCCACCAACGTGCTGACAAGCTCGATCGATTAGTACCTTGGATTTGAAGGAATAATAATCATGACATGGAACACTGCCACAGACAGGGTGCTCACCTTCCAGCTTGAAATGTTTGGCGATTGGGACGGCGAAAACCGTCGCGTAATGATCGGAGACCACGAATTTTACATCGTAGTTTTGCTGCAGTCGCGGTCACTGACCGGAACTCTTGAAGTTCTTCATGCGGGATATGCTTCGACCGATCCACCGGGTAGTGCTCCGCATACATTGGTTATGATCCGGCCAGACGGAATCGAAGAACGGAAGACGATGGAAGAGCGCACCGATGGGAGCGACGGTTACGTTCAGTATCAGATCGATTCCGACGATCTAACGATGCCGGGTCGCTGGAAAATTCGCGTCGAGTCGAGCTGGGGATCGGCAGTAACATCCACAAACCATGGTATCCTCGACGTGCTGGATCACGGTCGGTCCACCACCAGCAGCGTGCCGCTGACGACCAACCCGAGTTTCCTGTCGACTCCCCGAACGAAAAACTTTGCCGTCAGTGCCGGTGGAGCATTGTCAGGGAAACTAAGCCTTGTTGACGGTATCACGGCACCGACTGCAGTTGCAGGCGAGGCGCAAATCTATGTAGATTCTAGCGACGGTAACCTGAAGATCCGCTTTGGAGACGGTACGATCACGCAAATAGCGACCGACTAGATATTGTCAACCTCTTGTCTCTTGCGTAAAATGGGGTTATGAAAACCAAACGCAAAGTCGGAAGACCCAAGTCAAAAGAACCGATGCAACAGCACCAGTTTCGGGCAACGGCTCGCCAATGGGCGAAGTGGAAAAAACGATCAGAGCAAGACGGCGCGATCAATATGGCTCGGTGGATGCGCGATCAGCTGGACGAGATCGTCGGCTAGAACGTCCACTCAGAATCGATGCCAATCTCTTCGACTCGGGACCGCCAGCCAGCCTTCAATTTTCGCCAGCCCCAGATCTCGATTTTGATGCCTGCTTGAAGGCAAACGAAGGCGCGCTTCTCGGCCAGTATCTTTTTGCGGTGCCAAGTGAAATCCCTTCCACAACATTGAACGGCGAGCACTCCCCGATTGGGACAGATGCAGAGCAGGTCGATGAAATTGTAAAGGTCAACACGTCGCCTCGAGTGGGAATTATAATGTTCTACCTTGTCAACGATCCAACCTTCTGATCTCAGTTTGGCCATCGTTCTTTGCGCTGGTCGCATCAAATCATTGCCTCGAGTTCTTTTCTAAGTCCTGGAACTTCGTCAACTCCAGGCGTGTACTTGAGCTTGTTTTTTTCTTTGTGCTCACGCATCCGCTCGACCAAATGATCCATGGCAGCACGCATGGATTTATCTGCCATGACAGCTGAAAAAGCTTGAGACTGTTCGGCCCTGAAGCGATTGTGTTGGGCAGCCTGAATTTTTTTGTTCTCCATTCGATTCGAGTACGATCTTACAAAGCGAGGCAGTTCTGAAGTTTCCCAATTCTCAGGTCCGGGTGTCAGCCCGCGCCGCACATCTACCAGGAATTGGCACGCAACGTCGAACGGGACAGAGGCCAGATCCTCGATCCATTGGTTCTTCCGCTCGATGGCTGCGTCATCACCTTTCTGAAAAAGGTTGTCCACGGACTTTCTCCAGGCGCGAACTTTCAACATCCATTGCGCGAATTCTTTGTTGGTCATGCAAAATTCCTTCCCGTTATTCGTTTAAAAAGGTTAGCGACTTTAGCCTGTCTTTCGATCGTTAGATCGTTCATGTTAGCGAGTGCATCGAGATACCATTCGTATTCGTGATGATAAAGCTTTCCTATCATAGTCGGACTATTTTTAATCATTTCGACTTTCAGAATTGTTTGCTCGCGAGACTTGGCCGAATCTCGGTCTCGGTTCCCGAGCGCTTTTCGTGAGATCATCGCTTCCGTCGCCGTCGCTTCTCTGGGACGTGGCGATAATTCAAGATTTGATTGCCGGGATAACCGTACAAGGCGCACCAGTATTTGCGACCGGCACTGTTTTCGGCAACTCCAAATCCAACGTCTTGCGCGTTGGAACAAATCGCGGCCCAATGCGCCTTGCTGGCGTGCCACAGGTAAAAACATCCCTGTGGTGTGTCTAGACCACAGGCTATGTTTTCTCTTACAGAACCAACGTAGTCGTATTTCGCGGCTCGGTAATTCGGGTTGCCGTTGGCATAGTGACTTAGGAGGCTGGATCGCGCCATGAATCTGGCGTGATCTTGTGCTGCGTTGGTCAGTTCTCGCGATAGCTGATGTTCTCTTTTTCCGACGCTTCGGCGCAGGAAATTGTTGACTCTCAGCATTTCGAGAATGGTTGGGTGCTGCAGGATATCGATTTCAGCAGCAGCAGCAAGCGTGAGGCAAAGAGCGAGCATTCCGTTCTCCTCTCCATCGGAAAAAGGTGGTCCCGCCCTTACACGTCGGAGTGAACGAACGTGGTCAGGCGGGGACCAACCCCCCACCACAAGTTATATTAATTCACCTATCTTTGCAATGATTTCCGTAGTCCTGTGAATGCCAATGCTACGTATGGCGCGAATGATTTGCATCGTCTGATACGCCTCGTCTCGATTCTTCAGATCAAGTTTCCGCGCGACGTGAGATAGCGGGACATTCTGGTCACCCAGAGTTTCATCCCGTTGGCAAGCTGCACAAAATCCGTTGCAGTTCTCCCACTCATGTACGATCGTTCCGCATGCGATACAGAGCGAGAAGTCCGGTACTTTGTCTATCAAACTCACGGTGACTGCTCCCGTAGAGCTTTTGCTAACTCGTCATCCTTGCAAAGTTCGCGGAAACAAGCTTTTATCTCAAAATCGAATTCTTCTCTGGTGCATTCGTTTACATCGATTGTAGACCACTCAAGCAATTTGTCGTGGACTTCAAATGCTAGCTGTGTATCCGATCCAAGAATCTCCTTGATGTCCAAGTCCATCTTCGTAGGAATTCTTTTGAACCGTCTGCGCTTCCTCCATTCGCATGCTTCCATATCGGCAGCTGCTAGGTAGTCTTGGAAGTTGTCGAAGTCTTTGACATCGATTCCTTTGGTCGCAGGGCATTCATGATCGTCGAACTCGCGACAGGTCATGTACTCGCTGCATTGGTCACATTCGCACATGTAATCGTAATCGATCTGTTGGCACCCGTCGTCGCAAACAGGTCGTGATGGCTTTTGGTTTCGAGAATCCATTGTGTTCCTTTAATAAAAAAAAGGGGGGGGGTGTTTTCCCTGGTGGGGAGGACGCTTTTGAAAATAGACTCTTGAATAATATCTGTCAATCTCTAATTAGAGTCCCTGGACAGTTGGCTGGGATAATCTCAGGCCTCTTCGTCAATCATTTCTTGCAGGAAATCTGCAGAGAGTATCGTCTCAGTTTCCATGGGATTGTTGGGGTGAATTATTGTTCCTGTTTCCCTATCTAAAACCGATATCCATTCATCTGTGTTTTGATAGCAAAACGCAGCAATATCTTTCAGGGAATCTGATTCGGTAATTTGAGAGACGGACAAAGCGAGGTAGCGTGTTCCGGGTCGCATAATCGTGGCTCCTTTTGAAAGTTGAAAAAATTTTTGGCAGGATTTTGGGTTGAGTTCTATAAAAAAAATTTTACTCCGCGCCGCGCCGCACCCCCCTCCAGGGGGGGTTGACCCCCCCCCAGGGGGGGGTAGGCACCCCCCCATTCGGGGGGTGTATGATTTCTATACACCCCTCTCTAGGGGGGTGTGTATATTTTATATACACCCCCAATGGGCGGCCCCTACATGGGGGGTTACCCCCTCTCGCGCGGGCCGCCCATTAGGGGGGTGTTCGATATTTGAACGCCCCCCAAATGGGTGTTTGCGCACCCCCCAACGGAGGGGTGCCTTGTATACCAAGACCCTCTGCAGGGGGGTATGAAAATATATTCGGATTATTTCCCGCCAGGCTGTTTTGCCAGGCGGTCTTTGTCCTATTCTCTCCCGGTGGGTGGTGGTTTCTCTGAATTAGGCTTGCGAGAATGGCCCGTATGGCCCGTTCTCACATCGGCCTGATACAAAGTAGGTTAAAAAAGATCCGCCAATGACGGGCCGTTTACGGCCCGTGGTTGGAGGATGTTTAGTTTAAGATAGGGGCTTGAACGCCGGGGGATCTCGGCAATGACCAACAGAAACCGCTCTTTATAGCTTCATTCCGGCTCTTTAAAGAGCCCTTGTATCTAAGCAAGACGACGCGCCCACGTCCATCGGTTTCTGGTATCCGCAGGTCATGACGGTCACCATCGACGGTTTTATAGCGCTTTCCGCCTATCGTGATGGATTGCTGCAGTTTGCCAATCCGATGATGTGCCGGGTTATATTCCACGTTGCAAACGATGCTGACATTGGAACCAGCCTCAAGATATCTTAGGACGTGTTTATTGTCCGTCTTTCGGTCTCGTTCCGATACGGAGTAGGTCAAGTGGTAGTTGTTGGGAACAATCCGATTTGGCCATTTTGTATAATCATAAAAACAGACACCGGGAAACCGTTCAAACAATTCTGGAAAGATCCGCTCCCATGGGAGGTCGCTCCCAACATTCAGCCGGACCCCACAACGTACCCCGGTTTTCTCACATCGGCGCTGGTGTTCGGCAACATCTAATCCAAGCGCTTCCTTGAACCACGTTCTATCGTCAAAAAACCAGTCCGTCTTACGTTGTCGTGCTTCCTTTACCGATTTCATGACACTATGGCCAACATGCTCTAACACGCAAAATTCAGTACATGAGGTAGCATACTTACAGACCTGTCGTCCACTGGAATTGTGAGGCGATAATGACAACCCCATGATCTGCCAATTGTCTTTCAACCCAGCGCTTTTCTGAAGTTTCCTGTTTTGTGTTAATAGGTACATGTTCACTCCAATTGTTGGGGGGGGGAATTGGGGGTTAGATATCGGTTGTGCCGGACCAGGTAAGCCAGCGCCATTTTCCGATTATTTCGTTCGGGTCGATCATTCGTTTTCGAATATCGGTTGTCCGTTCTAAAGCATTCTCAATGGACGTTTTGACGATACGAGTGACCGAATCTTGACAATCAGGACAACACGTAGCGACGCAAGACCAGTCTTTACCAGAGCCTCTAGGTGCGGTGGCTTGCAATACACAAACCGTTTTTTCGTCCAGCACTGCTCCACAATCGCAAGTTATGCTGTGGCTAGCGGCGACATTGCAAGTTATTTGACGGTCAGCTTGTTCGCTATCGATCTGGCCTAATAAATGTTCGCCAATAGTGTTTTCGGTGGTCATGGTAGAGATCTCCTTGTTGGGGGTTTGTTAAACGTCTTTGTCTAGAAAAAGCAGTGTTGGCGCTAGTACAATTAGGCAAAACAGAAACGCGATAAAATCGTTCATTGGTAGCTCCTCTATTGGGGAATTAGAAAGTTAAAAATAGCTGCCCAAGCGTAATACACACCGCAAAATAGCATTGCCAGCCAAGCGACGTTTTTCATGGTTGATACCGCGAAATCGGCGCGCCAATCGCCAAAGCGCATATACTCGGACAAACACCACTCGCGATAATTCGCTACTTCGGCTTTGGACATGCCGGATTCGTCGAAGCCTAATTTCGGATCGTGTTCCGATCCATCCATTGCGACTGCCCGGTCAAGCGCGGCCTTTTTAGCCGCTCGTTTCCGATCCCTATGGGATTTGGCTTTGGACGCTTTGGCTTCTGCCCTGGTGTGGCGATCCCACTGCAAGAGACGATCATATTCGGCACGCTGTACTTTATTGCTTAAAACAGCGTAAGCGCTCTTGGCTTGTGACAGAATTCGCTCATTTCTGCGCCTGATATTGGCGTTTTTCTCTTGTAATGTACGGTCAGGGTGGTACTGGGTGAGGATTTCACGATAGGCTTGCTTGATAGCCGCCTGGTTACAATCCTCATTCTCAATATTCAACCAATAATAGTAGGTTGATTTGTCCGTAAATTTCGGGCCGAGGGTCATACGTTATCCCCTATGCCGATGTCACGTTTAGGCGCCGAATTGTGGGACATGGGCTTGTCATTAAGCTCAATCATCATTTCGGTTTCAGGATCGAAGTCTAGCCGTAGGTCTTCCCCTTCAACCGCCTCGAGCCGTATCGTCGGATCATCATCATCTATTTGCAACGATCCGATCGGGTCGAGCAATTCAAGCGAAAACTCACTGTCAATGTCGGGAGTTGGTTCTACTGGTTTGACCGGTTGAGCCAAAACAGCGTCGGCGAGACGTTGTAGCTCGGCTCTAACCTCTTTTTTTAGTTCAGCCTCACGTTGTGTCCGGTATTCAGAAACGGCCCTAATGAGGCCTTGCAAGGCTAGTTGAACGTTGCCGTCAAAGTCTATTTTAGTTGTCATTGTTGGGGGGCTCCTTGTGTTGGAGGGGGGTTAGCGGGGGTTGAATTAGATGGAAAGCAGGTCTGAATTGCATGGGAAAACAAGAGATGACATACCACGCAAGTGATAAGCTTCTCTTACTGACCTTGCCGTCCTCGTTTCAACGTCCCTTACCGGGAAAGCTTCACTTTGCCATAGGCAAACATAGTCGAATTCAGACGAAACACAGTGTTTCAACGTTTTGTAATTGTCAGAGGATACTTGGTTCGCCAGATCGGTGATCTCACATAGGGCGAACGTATCATTGAAGGATAGAGCGTCTTTAACCTTATCTGTATCTAGGTCGTCGTTAAATCGGTAAAGTCTCATAGTGGGGGGCTCCTTGTTTGAGGGGGGGGTTAGCGTGTTTCAATACCCCGATTATGAGTATTTCGGGATTGACAACAATACCAATCCATTCAAACCGGCCGGATTCTAGCCGGATTCTAGCCCGATTCTAGCCGCGACCCCCCATTGGTAGGGATGTACAAACGGCCCTGATTTCACCCCCCCGCAGAGGGGATACCCACCCCCCCGCCAGGTGGTGCGCCTTGTTTCTGAACAAACCCCCCGTTCGGGGGATACCAACCCCCCATTCGGGTGGGTTCGATGCATACCCCCTCTGATGGGGGGATACCAACCCCCCCGCTGGGGGGGTGTATAATTTTTATACCCCCCCCGGGGGGGGGTTCAAAACAACCGCCGACGCGCGTGACCTGATCCGCCGCACTTGCGAGTTTTTTGTCACTACAAAAATGATTTGAAAACCCCTCTAGGGGGGGGTTCCTCGGCTGACCCCCTAGAGAGGGGGATCCCTACCCCCAGAAAGGGGGTTGACACTGAACGACCGTTAGAGGCTTATTTAAGCACGTTCAGAGATAATCGGATGACAATCCCTAGCGCTTATTGGCACTGGGATGCCAAAATATGTCGCCCTATGAACTCTGCGACCTGCGGTACGACTGCGTTTCCGAGTCCTTTAAGGCGGTCCACCCGATTGGGAACCCCATGAGCCACTCGACCCACGTCGGGTTCAGAGCCCCACCAATACTTCCCGCCAACCTCGATTTCTTCTTTATCTTCTCGTAGTCCGTGTTCACCCCACTGTCCTTGTGATCCCTCGCACATGGAGTAGGCCACAATGAAGATTCGATCCCGTCTATGCGGTGCGCCAACGTAGGAAGCCGGGATGCAATGCCACTCCGCATCATACCCGAGCGAGGCCAACTCCCCGAGAACGGTATCCATTCCTCTAAATAGGAGCGCTGAGACGTTCTCCAGTAAGACGTATTTTGGTCGGATTTCTCCAACCACGCGAATGACCTCGAAGAATAATCCACTTTGCTTTCCATCGAGTCCCTCTCCTTTTCCTGCGATTGACAAATCTTGACATGGAAATCCAGCAGCGATTAAATCCACAGACCAATCTCCGCTGGTTGGAAATGTTCTGATATCACGATGTCTTTTGACCCTTGGCCAATGTTTTTCCAGAACCCGGCTGGCGTAATCGTCGATCTCGACCTGCCATTTACACCGCATTCCAGCTCTCTCCAAACCGAGATCAATGCCTCCAATACCAGCGAAAAGCGAACCAAAATTCATTTCAACACCCATGGTTGACGGGGGGGTGGACAAAGGTGGGGATTGGTGGGCGTTTGGCAAAATTTGGCGCCACGAATTCAATTCGTGATTCGTGACACCAATTTGTCCGCGCAATTAGTCCGCGCACCGTAACTATTGGATTCCACTGAGTTTGGAGCGCGGACACAACGAATTTGTCCGCGCGATTCGGCGCCACGAATCACTTTCTCATCACAGTTCTCTTGTATATTTCTCCCTGGTAACCGAAGGTCATCACGTCTTCTCCCTGGAGTCCCTCCTGAATGTCGATGAACTCAACTTGATCGACTGATATCCACTCACCTTCGACGTTGACTACCATCCTGGATGGTCCGTATTGGTATTCGTCACTCAAAGCTGATCACCTCCTGGTTCCCCTGTTTATTATTCCAATTATCACTCCGGCGTTTCCAATCGCCCATCGTCCTCTTCCAGGAGGTCATCTTCCGTCCCTTGCCACGCGAGAACTTCCAGTTGTACTGTTCGTAGTGGTCCCAGAACTCCTGAGCATCAAACGCATCGAACCCGATGGACTCGGCATGTTCAGAAAGTTGAACAATTGTTGGCTTAATGAACCGCGCGCGCGCACCACTTTTGGTTTGTTCCACCTCTCTATTACTCTTACTAGTATTATTACTATTAGTAGAGTAAGAGGTGGGCGTAAGTGGTGCGCTTTTCTGTAAGTCAGAAGTTGTAACGTCTTTGTCAGTAACGGTTTCACTGCCCTCAAAAGTGGTCCGCTGGGTGGTGCGCTTTTCAACTTCTCCGTTTTCGTAAGTACCTGTGCTACCAACAGGTTGACCGTCGTAAAAAGTGGTCCGCAGTTTGATGGATGTCTTGCCCTTTAAAGCAGAAACTGAGATTAAATTGGCTTTCTCCATGCGCCGCAAAAGAGCGCTGACGGCGCGCCGGGAACCTTTCCAGCGAACCGCCAGCTTTCGTTGCGAAAGACACTCGAGTTCCGATTCGTCCATCGCGATCAGATCCAGGAAACAATCCAGAGAATCCATCAAAACGGGATCTCCTCGTCAGTGGGTCCGTCCTCTGCCGGCAGCCACTCCCGAATTACATTCTTGGCTGGCCAATCTCCGGCGGCCTTCTGCATTCCGACTTTGCACATCCCAGACGCGCCAGTGAGTCCCTCGACGTTGACATCGCCAGAATCGTATTCGGCCTGCTTGCCGATCGAAGCCATAAAGGTCGCTAGTTTCCAGGCCATGGTTGGATGGTCTGGCAAAACGTAATCGTAAATATGGTGACTAGCCATTTTCTCGCCAAACACCTCGACCTTGACCGTCAACATCTGGTTTCCTGCCTTGCTTTGGCCAAGGTTTCCGCGCAAAACATGGAATTTGTAAATGCCATCCGGCAGTAAATCTTTCTCTTCGATTTCGTTCATTTGATCTTTGCTCCAGGGCTTAAATTTCATTTCTGTTCCTTTCGTTCCCAAAAAACAATGCATTTTTCTGCTACGTCTCGAGGCATTTGTGTCCAACAAGTTGCTCCTGCAGCCTCAAACCACTTTTCTTCCCAAGGGCATCCACCCCACAAATTCGTCAGCTCATTAATCGTGGCCAGCTGCTCGTCCGTGATCATCTCCACAGGTTTGGCCACGTTGTCGATCGTGTCGAAGTGTTTCTGGAACGTTCGCACGTCCCAGTCGATCAGATCATAAGCTTTAAATGCGTCGTATCGCGATTTCACCACGCGCGCCTTGACTTCGTCCCCGTATTGCAAGATCTGGAGCACCAGGGATAGCTCGTACCGCAGCTTGTCCCAGCAATCGAAGGTTTTGCCGATTTCCTCTCCATCGCTCCACAGGGGCCTCTCATGAGCGATGAGAATCACATTCATATCGAGCCTATCAAACCAGCGGAGCATCCGACGCATCAGCGCAACCGCCGGTTTCTTTTCGGCTCCGAACTGTGGGACTCGGCCAGACTCGACGATGCGGTCGTGCTCGATCTGAACTGCAGTATTGAACACCTTGGTAATCGAGTCGATCACCAGTGTTTTGCGATCATGCTCGACAGTCGCCAGCGACATAACCTCCGAAAGCAGGACCGACAAATCACATGCCCCGTCCTCTGGTCCCAGGTAAGTTGCGTTGCATTGCTCAAGCTTTTCGACATAGTTCGGTAAGCTAGCACCGCCCTCAGTGTCAACAAAATAGCAGTCTTGCCAGAAACTACCCCAGGTTTTTCCGATCCCGGCTTCGCCGTAAATCAGCATCCTTGGTCTCGCTGGTTTCGCTTCTGATGGTGGTTTTCCCCGCAACATACATTCTCCTTTGTAAAAATGGTAAAAGATCAATCCTACGCCTCCTGCAATATTCGTCAACCCGGAAAACCCTGTTGGTGTTGATTTTTAGCGGTCGATATTTCAAATTGATCAAAGGCGAGCGGCGATTGGTTCGTCGCTTCCGGGGTCCGGGACCGAGTCCGTCGGAAGCTCGCACCCCTGGGCCTCGGGTTTAGTTAAAAAGGAGATTCGCGATGAGAATGTTTGTTGTGTTTGCAGCTGTGATCATTGGATGTGCTAGCCAAGCTACTGCTGGGGAAGAACGAACCTGGGAGCGATCTAGGAATCGTGAGGTCACCCGCTGCGATGGCGAACGCTGCAGAACATTCTCGCTTGAGCGATCCGACCGGACCAACCGAGAACGTAAGATCACCCGCAAGCGCAACCGACAGACCCGTCGCGCGACCTGCGGAGCGGAAGATTGATCAGATCTTTATCTTTTCTTTTTACTTTCTTTGTCGTGGTAACTTGCGCGCGCGCTAACGATCTTGCCGTCGATCTTGCCGTCGATCTTGACAAGGAAATGCGGCGTAACTTTCGGAATCCAGACGGCTCCTGTGTCCAGTGTAGTTTGGGTATGTGCGGCGTCGACCAGAACGTCCCAGCGGCTTCGACGCTGCTCTGGAGATCACGCTACGGACCAGCCGAACGTGGCGGTTCAGGGCCAAGTCGAGTGGCCAGGTACAGCCGGGAACGTGGCATCAAAATCTATAACATCACAGGCAGTCCCACCTTTGCCTGGATGGATTGGGCGACTCGAAATGGAAGAGGTGCGGCAATCGGTGCGGGGCGGAGCCACTTCCAGACGTTGATGGGTCACAGCGGTCGAAGATACTACGTCTGCAA
>PBMU01000005.1 GCA_002722775.1 Rhodospirillaceae bacterium | reverse complement strand
CATACTACCGATCTTTGACATGCTCTACCGCAGCGTGGAGAACCAAATTGTAGCAGAGGTGCTGCCGAAGACGGTCGTAGCGATCGCCAATTGGGATGAAACCGGTGACCGGCTCCCGTCGGATGCTGTGTTCCAGGCGGCGGTGGAGGACATCGGGGTTGCGTTTAAGGCCAAAACGCTTGGCCGTGTCGGCCGGCGACTAAATTATGAAAAACCTGGAATGGCTAGCCTGCTGCGCAAATCGGGGCGCCGCTCGCTCAAGATCACCAAACCACCCTATGCCGACCAGATGATCCAGAAAATTGACAAAAAGTGGGGCGACATCAATACCTGGCGTCTGATCAAGCGGGAGGCCGGCACTCTCACATCGAGTTATTTCCTCGCTTCGATCGATATGCGCCTCGACGACCTCGGGATAGTTACTTGGCAGCCTGAAAATCGACAAGTTTACCTTCAGCTGTTTTGGAAGACCTTGTGGATGAGTGGGTTAATTACGTTGCTATGTGTCTTGCTCGGCTATCCGACAGCTTATCTCTTAGCAACCCTGCCTCTTCGGACCAGTAATCTGTTGATGATTTTGGTCTTGCTGCCGTTCTGGACATCGCTCCTGGTGCGAACTACTGCTTGGATAGCCCTATTGCAGACCGAGGGCGTGTTGAACGACCTCCTCGTCGCTATTGGTATTCTTTCAGACGATAATCGTTTGCAAATGATTCATAACAAGATCGGTACGTTCGTGGCTATGACCCACATTCTATTGCCGTTCATGATCCTGCCGCTCTACTCGGTGATGAAAACGATCTCGCCGTCCTATATTCGCGCAGCGCGTTCGCTGGGTGCGACGCCCTTCACGGCCTTCGTGCGTGTTTACATGCCAAACACGGTCGCGGGCGTTGGTGCAGGCTGCATTCTCGTATTCATCCTCTCGATCGGCTATTACATCACCCCGGCCCTGGTCGGTGGGAGGACTGGTACGTTTATTTCGCATTTCATCGCATCGCACATTAGCAACACTTTGAATTGGGGTTTGGGGGCCGCGCTGGGAGTGCTGTTACTTGGCTTGGTGTTGGCACTCTACATGCTCTACGACAAGATCGTTGGAATAGATAAGATGAAGCTTGGTTGAGGAATCGAAGCGATGGCGCCGCCAATTTATGCCTCGGCTGCAGAACGGCTTTGGTATTACGCTTACCGGACCATCTGCGCTGCAATCTTCGTCTTTTTGATAGGCCCGATCTTTGTGATCATTCCTCTGAGCTTTAATGAACTACCATACTTCACCTTTACACCTGAGATGTTGGCTTTAGATCCGGCAGGGTATTCTACCAAGTGGTACGTCGAGTTTTTCAGCGAGCAGTCCTGGAAGGATGCGGTTGCGAACAGCTTTTTGATCGCGGTCTTTGCGACCCTAATCTCGACAGGGCTCGGAACTCTCGCGGCATTGGGATTAAGTCGGTCGACCATGCCGTTTCGGTCCACCATCATGGCGATCCTGATCTCGCCGATGATTGTTCCGCTAATCATCTCTGCCGCCGGCATGTATTTTTTCTATACTCGGATCGGGATCT
Organism: Rhodospirillaceae bacterium; assembly: GCA_002722775.1. Lineage (GTDB taxonomy): Bacteria > Pseudomonadota > Alphaproteobacteria > Thalassobaculales > Thalassobaculaceae. The sequence continues at coordinate 32,197 of PBMU01000005.1, read as the reverse complement.
CCTCGACCCATCTGGGAGTGATTCTTGCGCATGCGGCGCTTGGGACCCCTTTTGTAGTAATCACGGTAACCGCGACGCTAGTTGGCTTCGATCATTCGTTGACCCGCGCAGCCGCTAGTCTTGGGGCCAGTCCGATAAGAACCTTCTATAAAATCATCGTGCCTTTGATCCTACCAGGCGTTATTTCGGGTGGGCTGTTCGCCTTCATAACGTCCTTCGACGAGGTAATTGTGGTCCTGTTCGTCGGTTCAGTTGAGCAGCGGACAATTCCATGGAAGATGTTCTCGGGGATCCGGGAGGAAATCCGCCCTACGATCCTGGCCGTCGCGACGATCCTTGTCTGTATCTCGATAGCACTATTGACCACGGTCGAATTACTCCGCCGGCGCAGCGAGCGTCTACGTGGCATGTCGCCCGGTTGATTGGCCCGTTAATTCAGCCAACGGTAAATTACTGGACTTTCGCAGTTTCTTCTACCATTTTGGTAATAGATAGATCCTTTCGAGTAGTCAAATGTATCGCGACAATTCTTTAATCCCTAAGGAAGCTGTGCGAATGGCCGCCCTCGGCGCGCTGGTGGGACAAGACCGGGTCTATTCCGATGTAGCGAGCGACGTGCGTCAGTTTGCAGCCCGCATAGTCGGCCCCTCCTTGGATCTCTTAGGAACTTCGATCGAGGTCCTAAAACTCGAAGGTCTGATAGAGACCGCTAAGCCGGCGGGAAGAAGTGGAGACGAGGTTTTGCGGCTCACTGATAGCGGCCGAGCGGCATTGTTGGAATATTTGAGTTCAACGGTGCGTCCCGGCGTCTCGGATCTGAACAAACTAGTGATCGCTTTGAAACTCCGGTTTATTGATATTTTGGGGCCTGAACAGCGCCGTGATCAACTCGAGAATTTGCGCAGTATGTATGAAGGTGAACGCGCCAGGCTCCAGGATCTGGTGACATACGATAATTGGTCGGCTGGCTTGATGCCAGATTGGCTTACTTTTGAGCTCGGCCTTCTGGATCAACGCATCACCTGGTGTGGCAAACAGCTAGATCGCCACTGAGCGGGCGCCCAAATCCACACCCTTCAATCCCAATAGGCAAACCACAGGGGACGAGGGAAGATCCACCAACGGTAGTTAAGTTGCACGAACGCTGCGTGATCGTTTCTGTTTGAGACGGCCTCCATGTTTCCTTTGATTATGAGTGAGATCCAAACCGGAAATTCGAGACGCAGCCCCACGGGTGTATTTGGACCCAAATGCTGCCTGTAAACCACCGAACGAAAGGCTGTTGACTGCCCTGTCGACTTCGGAGCCGTGGGCGCAGTAGGAGCCGATAAAGCTGTTGGTGATTCTCAACCAGCGCCGCACGCCTATCAGTTGGGGCATACAAAATATCGCAGAAGAACTGATGGTTTTGTTGGCGGGAGACCTGTTATTTGGCAGGATATTGAGTTTCCCAATAACATGTGTAACCCACAGATTAAGTACATCGTCGGGAGCCTGAAGCTTGATTTTAATTTTCCAATGATTTGGTCCTGGCAACGATGCCGTGGATTGCAGAACTATTGGCAAACGAGGCGTTAGCGAGAGGTGTTCTTTAGCAAATTAATCAAGCTTTGGTAGAATGATGGGGTGCATAGATTCGTATGCGCGGCTCGCGGCCAAGACTTTACCATCCTGGTTCATTTGTCCGATTATTTGCAAGCCCGCTGGTAATCCGTTCGAGCAGAATCCACAGGGGATGGTCGCCGCCGGATGACGTCCAAGATTGAACGGATAGGTGAATGGCGTCCAACGGGTCCAACGGTCCATGCCGGAACCTACGGGTACTTCCTCGCCGACTTCAAATGCCGTGATCGGAAGCGTAGGTGTGAGCAAAATGTCATAGCTATCTAGAAAATGGTTGAGCTTGCTTCCGGTCGCTTCGCGTGCCTGCGTCGCGTCCAGATAATCGTCCAATGTGATTCTCGCTCCCTCGATCCCCACTTCGAGAAAACCAGGATCAAGTTTGGCGAGTTGATTTTCGGTCATGGCTCGCTGCAAGCGGGCCGCGCCAGTGAACCAGTGGATACGGAAGATATCGTGCTGGTCGCCGAGGCCCGGGTCGGCCTCTTCCACATGCGCGCCAAGCGCGGCAAAACTCTCGGCGGCCGCCCTGACCAACTTGGCTACCTCTACGTCCACGACAGCGTGTCCAAGGTCGGGGCTAAAGGCAATTCGCCAACCGGAAATAGATTGGCTTAGAGCATTGCGCCAGTCTTTATTGCAGAAAGGTAGAGCGTACCAATCGGCAGGATCCGGCCGAGACATCACCGTTAGCATTAATGCAGCGTCTGTGACGGTCCGCGTAATCGGTCCCTGATGGGACAGCGTGCCGAACCCGCTAGCCGGCCAACTTGGCACACGTCCGAATGTTGGTTTGATTCCGTAGACGCCGGTAAATCCCGCCGGTATACGTATAGAGCCCCCACCGTCGGACCCCTGATGTAGCGCGCCCATGCCAGCTGCTGCAGCGGCGGCGGCTCCTCCCGATGAACCGCCTGGTGTCATAGCTGTGTCCCACGGATTGCGCGTGATTCCGGTAAGGGGGCTGTCTGTCACGCCTTTCCAGCCATATTCCGGTGTCGTGGTCTTACCCAGCAACACGGCACCGCTTTCGCGTAAGCGTTTCACAAGAGGGGCGTCCTCCTCCCATGGAGCATCGGGGTCAGTAACAAGTGATCCGCGCAGGGTTGACCAACCTCTGGTTAACGTCAGGTCTTTGATCGTGACTGGAACCCCGTCGACGGGACCGGCGGGTTCTTTTTTGGTCCAACGTGCCTCCGATTTCTGGGCCGCCTCTAAAGCGTTCTCCTCGTCGATCAGCCGGAATGCATTCAAGGCACCGTCGTATCTGTCAACCCGTGCGAGCACGCTCTTGGTTGTTTCTACTGGTGACAATGTTCCTTGCGCGTAGGCTTGCGTTAGTTCGGTTGCGCTTAGGAGGTCTGGATCATTGGTCATGTCGGCTCCGTGATGGTCGTTTTGGTAGTCCAATCAGGATCGCGGAAAGTCTGTAGTTCGAATCGATAGTTCTCGGGGCCACGGAAAAAGGCCGAATAGACCTGGAATTTTTCTGAATAAGCCGGTGGCGCTTCGAATTCGACACCCCGCTCAACTAGCAATGTGTAATGAGCATCGACATCGTCCGAAACAAAACTATAAGTCAATCCAGGATTTTTGGGCGGCTCGTGGTCGACGCAAATTCCCAGATAGGCATTTGGCACGACCTCATAGATGTGGCAGAGATCACTTTGGTTGAGAACCCGCCGCAGTCCCAGAATTTTGCCAAGAAAAGCGGAACCCGTGTCCAGATCACGTGTGTAGATGAAAGTGACTTGCTGGGTGAAAAGCGGTCTCATATGGGTAATTCCAGAAAACGCGACGGAGATAAAACAAAAAGCCTCGGAGAGGCTAAACCTTAAAAAGAAACCAGCTGAATGAAAGCATCTGCTGGTTAAGTTTCGTGCGCTTCGCAACCAAAGATGAATTGTCTATTTCATCAGTCAATAAATATTACAAAATGTGTCATCGTATTTGACCTTTCAGTCTACCATCAGCGCTGTCATTATTATTTTCTCGCAATAAGGTTAGTGATATTCGTGTCATGCCAGGCTGTGATTCCCTAGATAGGATAGTAAATTATCGGATTTTACGACTTATGCCTTAGCAAGTTGGGGCAAGAGAGCACCTAGCTGAAAATTGCCCAGGAATTGTAGTGTTAGGTGAAGCTGGGTGCGACAGATGCCTATTGGCCATGTTGTTAGAGAATTAAATTCGACCTTCGTTCAAACGATATCATACCACGCGTCCACATTCCATTGGACACGAGCTGGTCTTATTTACCATCGATTTTATGTGTTGCCCGACTGAAACAGTGTTAAAATCAGGCAAATCGCGTTGTAACGCAGTTTATTCGGTCTGAATACTCACACCACCGGTACGTGGTGTGCAGGAATTGGAAAACATTTGTTGTAAAAGGTTTTCCTTGCAATCGTTCCATGGCCGTTCAACCCCGCTATCAAATTCGGACTGATAGACCAAGGCGATCGCCATCACAGCGAAGAGCGCCGCCAAAATCCACATGGAACGGTTCATCGGATTATTCCCGCCAGAGTTGGAGATAATGGAGAGTTTTTATGCGGAAATCCGGTTTGAAGCCGCAGGAGTACAATAATCATTCTGGCCAGTCGCTTATGTAGTCAGGGAGTGATTCGTTGGGCACATCGCGTTCCGAAACAGCGCGGCCCCGCACCGAGACGCCAGCCTCGTTGACAGTTTCCGCTCGGCCAGAAACCAATGGGTGCCACCAAGGAAGTTCCTTACCCTCACGCAGCAGCCGATATGCGCAGGTTGAAGGCATCCATTGCAGTTCTTCCACTATACGAGGTGAAAGCATCACGCAGTCGGGCACCAGGGTTTTGCGATTGGCGTAGTCACCGCATCGACAGGAGGAGCAATCCAGAAGCCGGCAGGCAACTGTTGTGAAGTGCAACTCGTCGGTCACGTCGTCAATCAGTTTGATCAGGCAGCACTTGCCGCAACCGTCGCACAACGACTCCCATTCCTGCACGGTCATCTCACGCAAGCTCTTTACCTGCCAGAATGGACGCTCCGGATTTTGGGTTTCCGACTCCAAAATTTCAAGTTCTCTAGTCGCGATAGCTAGCGTCGATTTTGTCGAGCTTGCGCATCAGGGCTGCGAACTCGAGTTGGCCATATCCGCTGTCGTCGAAGGTTTCGGCGTATCCGTCGACCTCATTGCCAGACTTGGTCGCAATGTTGTCACCTAGCATGCTCGGCGTGCCCGCAGCCCCCGCATCGACTTGAATTTGACAGGCACGCTCCAGTCTATAGAGCCTTAGAAATGTTTCGGGCACGGTGCGGCCAACGGTCAAGAGGCCATGGTTCTTTAAGACCATCGCCCGATGTTCCCCTAGTGAATCAAGCAAGCGCTGACGCTCGTCGAGAAACAGACTGGGGCCCTCGTAGTCATGATAGGCGAGGCGTTTGTGAAACGTGGTAGCAAACATGCTGATTGGTAACAGGCCCTCTTCTATTCCTGCAACGGCCATGCCGGCGCGAGTGTGGGTATGCATCACGACCTGATTTTGTTCGGAGTGGGCCATGTGGACAGCGGAGTGAATGACGAAGCCCGCATGGTTTACGCCAAATGGTGTGTCATCAATGATGTTGCCATCGACATCGATCTTCACCAGGTTTGAGGCTGTAACCTCGTCGTAGTTAAGTCCGAAAGGGTTGATAAGGAAATGAGGTTCGGCGCCGGGTATCCGAGCAGTCAAGTGGCCGTAGATCAACTCCGTCCAGTCAAAATGATCGACTAGCCGATAGGCGCCGGCGAGTTGGACGCGAAGATCCCATTCGGTATCGCTCATCGTGGAGCGGTCGACTTTGAAATCGACTTGTAACTGGTTCATCGCTTTTATCTCCTTACCTGCCGACCTTAATCTGGTCCAGAATCGGAAGTAGATACTCTCGAAAAGCTTCCGGGTTCTCGCTCATCGGAAAGTGTCCGAGACCTTTCATGATAATTGCCTCGGCACCTGGAATTCGATTTGCGGTGCGAATGGTATCCTCCGGCCGGCACGAAAAGTCATATTCACCGGTCATAAGATAGACCGGGCAGGGCTCGGAGTCGATTCTGGAGCTCAAGCTTTCGTAGTCGGAGTCGGTTCTGAAGAAGTACATATCGCCTTTGAACACGCCGGTTCCACCCTGGTAATAGTGCCAGAGCGTTTCCCAGCGAAATTCGTTAGGGCTTGAAGCGGCACACAACCCGGAGACTAGAGCGGCGCAAAAGTCGCCATTCTTGAATTCGGGATGGTCCGTCCAGTTGTCATCGTACCATGGGGTGGGTCGATCAGTGCTTTCGAGCCCGATCACCGCCGTTAGGTGCGGCCCTTGCTCGACTGCTAGGCGGATCACCATGCGACCGCCCATAGAACAGCCCATGATTACGGGGCGCTCCAATTCCAAGGCATTGACGAACCCCATGACCGTCGCGGCGTAAAATTCGCTGGTAAGCTGATAATCTTCGTTTTGCCATCCTACCGGCGGGTTCGATTTCCCGTGCCAGGGTAGATCGAAAGCGAGGACCCGGAAGTAATCCGTAACCGTAGGGTCGCACAAAATGTGCCGAAATTGGCTAGCGTGTGCGCCAGCAGTGTGCAGACAGACCAGGGGGATGCCCGAGCCCGCTTCCTCAAAATAAATCCGATGGTCCCTCCCCTCGACCGTCAATGTCAGATAACGTCCGACCATGGGTTCGAATTCAGCCATCTCCTCCGCCCGTGTCGGCCTTGCGTCTCGGAATAGCCAGGACTTCTTTAACGTAACGCAGATTCGATAGTAGAACGCTCAAGTCACCTTCCAGGCGGCAATGCCCAAACCGTGACATTGCGAAGATATCATGATAGCCGGGTGGAGGGCAGGCCAGCCAAAATGTTCTCCAAACCTCCTCTGTCGCGCGAACGGCGAAACTCCAGCCGCGCATGCGAAATTGGCCTTCGTCGATTGCGGAGATCCGACCGCGATCTACCGTAACGAAAAATTCGCGAGTACCGACCTGGACCAGAAAGGCCGCCGTCATGCGGCAACCCAAACGAACCAGAAATGTGTCGTTATTCACGGAATGGGCAAGCGTGTCGAACATGATTGGATAACAAACCCCGGCCGCGGTCTGGGGTCAATCGCCAGCCGCGCTCAATCTGCGGTCCGCGGAAACCTTCACCCCTTGGTTGCGCTCGAAATCATAAACATAGTCACGGGTCAGCGGTACCGTGTTGACGGATTTGGCGAGCTGGATCTGGAACACTATTACGAAGCCATGTCGGAATGCGAGCTCGCAACCACGAGTGTTACTGGGTCGCCCCGGTGCACGATCCTTCGTTCGCGCAAGCCTTAGCTGATTTTAATAAACCGCACGACCACCTGAGACATCGAAGCAGCCGCCGGTGCTAAAACTCATTTGCTCGGAGGCTAGCCAGCAAACTAAGGCTGCACATTCTTCGGTCGTCCCCAAACGTCGCATTGGGCTCTTCTCGATCATAAGGTTAAGTTGCACAGGATCGGCGTTCGCCGCCATTTCCGTATTGATCGCTGCGGGCGCGATGCAGTTCACCAAGACCCCAGTAATTGCTAGTTCCTTGCCCATTGATTTGGTGAGCGCAATCACGCCCGCCTTCGAGGCACTATAGGCCGGAAGGCCCGGGGTGCCTTCCTTACCTGCGAGGGAGGCGATGTTTACGATCCGTCCCCAACCTTCATTTACCATTCTGGGTGCGGTTAGCTTTGAACACAAGAATGTCCCCGAGAGGTTTACGTCGAGCACCTGGCACCACGTATCGTAAGAATAATCGACCGCGGCCTGTGAAGCACCCAAGATCCCGGCACTATTTATTAGAATGTCGACTTTCCCATGGGCGCTGAGAGCCCCCCGGATTGCTCCTGTGACCGAGGCGGCGTCTATAACATCGACCTGGGTCCCGGTCGCTGTATCGCCTGCTCGAAGATCCAGTAGGGCCATGTCCATCGCGGGTTCGTCTGCATCCCAAATCGCCACGCGTGCGCCATAATCGAGCATCATTCTTGGAGTCGCGAACTAGATTCCCCTCGCGCCTCCAGTAATCACGGCGACGTGTCCCTCCAGGTCGATACGGGTCATTCGTGCCTCGCATCCTCGGCCAGTGTGAATTCACCGTTACGAATACGGTCCGGCCATTCGGCCACCATTTCGGCCACTGTGTCCTCGCCGTAATGTTCGATCATGTCGGTTAGCGCGGCAAAGATTGACGATGATGCAATCATTTCCGGCGCGACGCCCTGTGCTAATACATCATCCCATGTCTCCAGGATCATTCTCAGAGCTAGACGTTTCTGCTCGTCTTCGGGCAGGAGGTGTTGGTCCATGTTCGACATCAATCGTACGGTCCAGCTTCAATTGATGGTTCCACCAACACAATGCATGCTGTGGTCATGAAAGTCACCCCACCCACTGGACTGGAGTTTTACCAACCAAATACTAGGCGTTTCCGCCGCGAACGCCTTGTGGATCTCGCCGTCGAAATTGAATGGCGCGGCGGTGCTGTTCCGTACTCCGAACGGTTCGCGGATACGTATTATTCGCTATGTGATGGGTTAGCGGAGGCTCGCCACGTCTTTCTGGAGGGAACGAACCTTCCCGGGGCTTGGCAAGGTCGCCGCATCTTCGTTGTGGGTGAGACTGGATTCGGCACAGGACTGAACTTTCTCGCCACGTGGCGGCTTTGGCGGGAGAGCGCATCAGCCGATGCTCGGTTGCATTACTTGTCCGTGGAAGGCTTTCCGCTTTCGATTGATGCGCTTGAACGGGCGCATTCTGCCTGGCCTGAGTTGGAGCCCTACGCCAAGGCTTTGCGAAGCGTTTATCCGCCCATTCATCCTGGATTTCATCGAGTCTGGTTGGACCGGGGCCTAGTGTCTCTTACACTATTGGTTGGAGAAGTGGGCATGATCCTCGCGGAGGCCGAGGCTCAAGTCGACGCGTGGTTCCTCGACGGGTTCGCACCGGCGCGCAATCCAGCCATGTGGTCGGCTGAAGTTATGGCTGAGATCGCGCGGTTGAGCGCACCACGGGCGCGCCTCGCGACCTATACCGCATCTTCTAGGGTTCGCCGGAACCTGGAACGTGCTGGATTTTCGGTTGAGAAGAAATCTGGGTTCGGTACGAAACGTGAGATGTTGGTGGCGCGGTTTAGGGGCCCTTCGGCGGTGTCTTATGTTGCCCCTTGGTATCGCGCGCCGGGCCGTGCCGACACTCGGTCGGTGGGGGTGTTGGGTGCCGGCATTGCGGGATGTGCCATCGCCCATGCTGTAGTCCGCCGAGGTCGGGAGGTGGTTCTGGTGGACCGCCGCGACGCTATTGCTGGCGAGACCTCCGGCAACCCAGGGGCTCTCATCGCTCCGCGTTTCGACTCTGGAGACACGAATGCAGCCCATTTCCACGCACGTGCCTATCGCATGGCGCTTGCGTCAATCGAAGAATCTCAGATTTCCTGGCTCTCACGCGGTATTTTGCGCCCATTGATGGAAGCGGAGACGGTTTGGAGTGATCAAATCATGGCCAGCCAGGCCGGTCTTTGGCTGGGCGCGGTCGAGGCGTTGGAAGCGAAAGAGGCAACGCGAAGGGCTGGAATTTCAATTACCAAAGCATGCTTATTGGTGCCTTCAGCAGGCGTGTTGCGTCCGACTGAATATGCGGAGGTCCTCGCGGACAATGCTGGTTTCATAGGCGCCCGTGAAGTAGCGAAATTGGAAACCCATGATGACGCCTGGTTGATGAAAGATCTGGACGGTCGGACGGTTACGGAGACCGATATCGCTGTCATCGCCGCCGGTCATGCGTGCCAGGATCACAACCAAGTCAAATGGTTGGAGCTGGAACCAGTGGTAGGACAGCTTTCCATTGTCCCTGCAACGCTAAGGAGTGCTGACTTGGCGTTGAGCGTGCTTCAAAGCGGTTATGTGACCCCGACCTTTGCCGGGTGTCATATCGTCGGTGCGACGCATACTCGTGCGGGACTTGATCCTGGTCGGTGGCCAGTTCCTGTCACGGTCGAGGCTCACGTCGAAAACCTCTTGGGATTGCCCTTGGCACTGGATGGGGTATTGGGCGAGGCGGTCGGGCAGGCGGCTGTCTGCCACTGGTCGGGCCGCGCCGGCATACGCAGTATGACCCCAGACAGGCTCCCAGTGGTTGGCGCCGTTGTGGATCCCATGAGGTTCCGGCATGCCTATAGACGGCTCCAGCATGGCCCCAAGGGACAATTTCCACCAACTTCACCACTCCAAGAAGGATTATACGTGTTGAGCGGGCTCGGATCTCGCGGCTTGATGACCGCGCCGTTGGCGGCCGAGATTTTGGCAAGCCAGATGTTTGGCGAACCTTGGCCAGTTGAACGCGACGTAGCGCTTGCAGTTTCGCCAAGCAGGTTCTTAGTCAGAGCCTTGGTTAGGGGGGAGACCTAAACGCTTCTCGAGTACCGAACTGCATCGCCGCTTCGGGGGGAATCTCGCCTACGAAACCCGAAGATATGGATCGAGATGCCGCTCCCCGGGTAGTTTACTGGGGTCCAATCGCACCCTTAGACTTAAGTGCGTCGATAGCCGCGTCGTTCAAACCAAGCCAATCGCTAATCACTGTGTCCGTGTGCTCTCCCAAAACAGGCGAGGATTTGAGCCGTGAGGCCTTGCCGTCGACCCGCACTGGCCAGGCCGGCATTTTAAAGTCGTGATGAACAGGATGAGCCATAGTCTGCATCACGCCGCGGTCCTCGAACGTCTTGTCGTTGTTTAATTCATCGGTGTCTAGTACCGCGCCCGCTGGGATGCCCGCCTCACCCATTAACTGCATGGCGTCTTGCTTGGTTTGGGTCCTGGTCCACGCCGAGATGATCTCGTCAACTTCGTCCGAACGTTCAACACGGTCACCTGGCGTCAAATAGTTCGTATTCCCAATTAGATCTTCCCTTCCGATAACGCTCAAAAGCCGATCCCAGTGTTCGGGGTTAGCCCTACTTGTCATGATGTAGACATAGTCATTCTGATCCCCTGGGGCACAGGGGTAGAGCCCCATTGGCGCATTTGTGATGCCAGGCACCTTCCCGCCGCCCCGCTGGGCCGCCTTCCCGGTGCGTCCCTGGGTTGCGAAATTTACCCGCATGTAGTGCAACATCGCATCCTGCATTGCGACTTGAATCCGATGGCCTTCGCCCGTTTCGCGGCGTTTGTAAAGGGCTCCGAGAATTGTGATGGCCATCAACATACCAGTGCCAGTATCACCGATGGTTATCCCAGGACGGGTTGGCGGACCATCGGGGGCACCGGTGACGCTAAAGGTTCCCCCGCAGGCCTGGGCAATCATGTCAAATGAAAGGTTTTTTTCGAACGGGCTACCCTCTCCAAAGCCCTTCACTTGGGCATAGATAATTCCAGGGTTGATCTGTCTGACCACATCATAAGATAGCCCAAGCCTTTCGATCGCGCCCGGCGCAAAGTTTTCCATCATTATGTCCGCCTCGTGGATCATGTCTTTGACTAGATCTAGACCCTCCTCATTCTTGAGGTTGACCGTCACCGACTTCTTGTTTGCGTTGAACATGTGGAAATAGTATGGGTCGTCGTCCGGCATGTTGGCTTTCAGACGTCGCCCCGGGTCACCCATTCGTGGATTTTCGATCTTTACCACTTCAGCCCCCAACCACGCGAGGGATTCGGTGCAGGACGGGCCGGCCTCGAACTGGGTTAGATCGACGATCTTTACACCTTCCAGAAATTTGAAATCCGTGACGTTATCAGACATGAGAATTCCCCCTTCGCGCCCAATCGGTCGTGCCGCGACCATGTGGAACAGAGTTACACAGTCCGATTGTCGAGGCCAAGACCTGGCACTGTGATCCGGCTGCCGATTGGATTGACTAAAAGGATTTGGCAGGCACGACCATTTGCGTCAACGGCTCTTGCCGAGAACCCACTTACCGATTCGGCTCAGCGGTAATATTTTAAGTGGTTGGCTCGGCCGATGGCCCATTTAATTGTTTTGACGTTTAGATTTCAGGCATGTGGGTCAATAAGAATTTTGATCTCCTCTGGGCGGTTTGAGAGGCGTTCGAAGGCGAATGGGGTCTCGACCAAAGGCAGTCTACTGGTGATCATCGCAGCCGTTTGTTCAGAGTTTTTGGCGATCGACTTTAGCGCTTCGTAAAATTCTACAGGCCGATAAGCGAAACTGAATTCAAGTGTTAACTCGCCGATGATTGCTTCACGAGGCGTCAACTTGTCCTGGTGAGCGCAAACGCCGACCACAATGACGTGCGAATGGCGCGGTGCTGACTTAACCACGCGGTCGATCAGTCCGGGAGTTCCGACGCATTCAAAAATATTGGCCCCATGTAAGAAACCATCGAATGTCCGTTCTAAGAGGGGCGAGGGGGGTTGGGGCGTGAAATTCAAATCTTCCCACCGATCGAAGGGGGATTCTTGCGATGGATCGATGACAATGTCGGCGCCCAGAGTCTCCGCGGCCTTGCGTCTCGTCGTGGAAAAATCCGCCGCGATTATCGGTCGCCGGTCTTGGTTGGCGAGGGCAGTGATCACAGCCAGTCCAACGGGGCCACAGCCGATTACTACGTTGGGGCCGTGGTTACGATTGGCAAGGTTGACCGCATGCAACCCTACGGCCATCGGTTCTGTGAGCGCTGCGACATCGCTTGGGACGTTGTCGGGAATTTTGAACGCCCGAATAGAGTCGATTAGGCACAACGTTGATAGCCCACCGATATGGAGAGGTGAGAGACCAATCACCTCGAAACCAGAAACGCTATGGGTGAATGGGAGGGTGGCGACCCGATCACCTGGGCGTAGTGGTGTTTTCGTCTCCCGTCCTAACTCAATTACGGTGGCAGAGAACTCATGTCCCGGCACGATTTTAGGCAGTGTGTGTCGCCGTTCCACAGGGGTCCGTACCTCCGCTTCGATTGCGCGCGCTCGAAAGTGTAAGTCAGACCCGCAGATCCCGGACAGGATCGGGGCAACAAGAATCTGACCCGAAGTTGGCCTGGGGTCATTCAGGCTTTCGATGGTGATGCTACTTCCCTGGAGGATTGCGGCGCGCATGATTTTCCTGGTGCTTCGGTATGGAGAAGAATATTTCAGTCCGGGTTCAGCGTGCAAAATGGGCGTTGAAACAGGCGATCGAGATAGGCCTTTAGGTTATTGAAGCCCTTTAGATTGCCGGTGCGTCGGCCCCAATTCACACTCCAACCAACGATAATATCGGTCACCGTGAACCGGTCCTCAACCAGGAATGGCTGGTGGCTCAGCACCCTGTCGAGGACCGCGGCTGAACGCTGGAACATTTTGTTGTTCTGGGTGAAACCTGCGTCCATCCGCTGGTTTTCGGGCAGGACGTATTTATTGATGGCAGTGTTCCAAAGCCACGCATCCATCTCTGCAAGGGTAAAGGCCACCCATTGGTCGTGTTTGGCTCGGGCCCAGCTTCCGGGATTCGCGATCAAGTCGATCACGGGTGCGTGGTCAGCAAGATAGGTACAGATAGAGGTCGACTCGAACAATGGCCTGCCGTCGATTTCAGCGGCTGGTAGTTTGGCCAGGGGATGCACTCGACGTAGCTCGTCTGATCCAATCAGGTCTGGCCGACTGATCGCTTGGTAGTCGATTCCCGCTTCGAGCGCCGTCCAACGCACCCGCGCGGACCTATTCGTCCCGTGCTCATAAAGCGTAACATGCATCTTTCCGCTACCTTGCTGTCACACCTCCGTCGACGACCATGGCTGATCCGGTCATAAAGCTCGAGTCGTCGGAGGCGAGGAAAACTATCGCTTTAGCGATGTCATCAGGCACGCCGAGGCGGCCGATCGGATGGGTGGATAGTGCTGCGTCGCGCGCGTTGTCGACGTCGTTGGTACCGTGCTGTTCGGCCCGGGCAACAAAGGTCTGTGCCCCCATGTCGGTCTGGATCACACCTGGATGTACGGAATTCGCACGGATCGGATAGCCCTTTCGCGCCATATTTAGGGCCGTGGACTTCGTGAATAGTGTCACCCCGCCTTTGGTCATAGAGTAGAGAGCGTCGAGCTCCGAGCCGACAAGCCCGGCGATCGAGGCGGTGTTTACGATTGCGCTACCTGTCGCACTCTTTTCCCCGGCCCGCTTTAGAGCGGGGAGGCATTGCTTAGTTCCCAACCAGACACCGGTCATATTCACGTTGGCCAGGCGCTCCCATTCCTCCATGGTCACCTCCATAAAGTCGCGGCCTAGGAACACCCCGGCATTATTGACCAGGATGTCGAGCCCACCAAACTGTTCCTCTGCCAGAGCCACGGCAGCGTCCCAGCTTTCGGGCGCGGTTACGTCGAGGATGGTAAAGACAGCAGCGTCGCCGATTTCGCCTTGCGTTTCACGGCCTTGGGTTTCGAGCACGTCGCCGATAACAACCTTGGCACCAACTTTGGCCATAAGTCGGGCGGTGGCACCACCGATTCCTCGCGCCCCACCGGAGATAAGAGCCACCTTGCCGTTCAAATTGTTCATCTCGTCATGTCCTTTCCTGTCCGATTTGATTAAGGAGCAGAATAGGGCGGGACGTTCGAGCCGCCCATGCCTTGTGGACTGGCGTCTCGCTATATCGTGGAGGCGATGGCCATGCATTCGAGTGGCTGGAGCGACCCTGAAACGCCAAGGCCTCCGATCCGGCATCAGTTTCCGTGGACTGCTTAAGGTTAATAAAGGGTTGATGGTCTAAATGACCTGGCAATAATCGCTTTTGTTTGTCGTATTAAACTGGCTTTACGTTCACCCTGCGGTGAAATCCTATTCGAGGATCATTTTGACGAAGCCGGCACTTCAGCCTCGGCCTGCCGATCAACGTCGGCACCTAATAGTCCTGGAAGTTGGGGTTTGAACTCTCGGGCCAAGGTTTTCTGACGGCCCGTTGGCTGTTCCTGGTGTCCGTTTCCGTCTCATCATTCCGACCTGACCTGGGACCGTTCGTGAGCTACACTGCTGGCAATGAGGATGAAAAGGTTGACATGGCCATTAAACCACGCCACACGATCGGACGGCCTTCGGAAGGGTTGAAAACGCCCCGCCGCAGAGCCCCGAAGCCTCAATTGATCGATCGGATCCTCGATTACCCCTATCGAAAACTATTCGGTCTCAAGGGTCAGTTGGTTATCGCGTCGGTTATCGTCGTCGTGCTGGTAATCAAGTTTATAACTGGGATCTACACGGTGACGCTTAACCCGGTAACCTGCGAATTAGCTTGGTTCAACTCAGCCTACAAATTATTCCACAAGGAACGCATTCTAACGAACACTAGAGTTGAGCTTAACAAGCTCCTGATTGAGAAACAAACGATGCTTCGCGACATCAACGACGGGCGAAACCCATTCCACTCCACAAGCGATGGCAATGTCTACCGAGCAAGAAAGATCAATAAAAACAAATTTTTCTGGAAGTCTCATGTCGCTAATCTGAAAAAACAAAGCGGCGCAATTGGCAAATGTCAAAACCGCCTAAGGAATTATCGGTTTTGAACAACGTGGTGGCGAGAACAGCCAACCGCTCACTTCATCAGAAGTGCGAGGTGATCAGTTGGCTCGGCAGCCACAGTGCGAGAAAAGGGAACAGCAGTACGATAATTAACACAACGGTGTCTGAAATGCAGAATGGGAATGATCCTCTTATCACCTGGGTTACTGGCAATTTGGTTACACCGCTGACCGCAAACAGGTTTAACCCGACCGGCGGGATAACGCTGCCAATTTCGATACAAAGCGCAGTTAAAATTCCGAGATGGACGGGGTCTACGCCTAGTGAAAGTGCAACCGGGAAGTAAATAGGCACGGTTAGCACCAGTATTGCGACACCCGTCAACCACATTGAAAGCACCAAGAGTGTCGCCATGAGTGCGAACAGAAAGCCAAGTTTCGAAAAACCGAGTGAGCCTGCCCATGCGGCGATCTCCTGTGGCCAACCCATGTTGGCCAAGTAGAATTGGAAGATGCCCACGCACCCAAGTAGGAAGAATATCAGCGCCGTCAGGTTCATGGCACGGTGGGTTACCTTCATCAATTCACGGATGAATGGGCCACGCTGGAAGAACACGCCATATGCCAGAGCGTAGCAGGCTGCCGCCGCGCCAGCTTCTGTTGGCGTGAAGATGCCACCATAAAGGCCTCCCAAGACGATAACCGGCATTAATAGCGCTGGTAGAGCTTCGAGAAACGCCCCCCTGACTTTGGCGAGTTCGAAGGTGCCAGCGGGTAGCTTGACGATGAAGACTGACACCGAGACAATGATCACCGCGTCGCTGATGGCGAGCATGATGCCAGGCACAACGCCGGCAAAGAACAAGTCGACGATCGAGATTTCGGTGATCACGCCGAATAGGATGAGCGTGATACTGGGCGGGATGAGAAGCGCGATCCCTCCGGCCGAGGCGATCACGCCGGCCGCCATCCATGTCGGATAACCGCGTTTTATCATCTCGGGGTACGCGATGACGCTCATCGCCGCGGCCATCGCAGTCGAGGATCCAGAGATTGCGCCGAAAAGAACTGCCGCTAGAAGTGTTGCATAGGCAAAGCCGCCTGGGACCCAGCCAATTAAGGCGTCCGCGAAATTGAATAGGCCGCGCACTAAACCAGTCTTTTCCATCAGGAATCCCGCATAAATGAAGAACGGGATCGCGATCAGTGTGGGTTTGTAGATGAAGTTAAAAAACGCCTCAAACACCGTGCCGAACGAGAGGAAATCGTCAAACAACACCATCATCGAGGTGGAGCCGGCTAGAGAGATTCCGATCGGTACGCCAACGAAGAGTAATCCAAAAAGGATCAGCGCTAATCCGAACATAACGCCGCTCCCAATCTCACGACCCAGAGGTTAGACATCAGTTATAGCCTCAAATTCCTCATCGACATACTTGCCGCTGATCAGACTATTGGCATCCTCGATAAGTTGGAGAAGTGCGACGAAGGCCATTAGCAGCAAACCAATCATTAGGATCAGATAGAATGGCCAAAGCGGTATAATTAGGCTGTATGTCGAGAGATCCCTGTTCCACGCGTAGCTAAGCGTGGGCCAGCCGGTTACGCCGATTGAGCCACAAAATAGGACGATGATGGTCGAAACAAAGATCTTCGCGCAGGCGACCGCCTTGTGGTAGCCGCGTGAATAAGCCAACTGCACGATCGCGTTCATCACTAAGTGGTTGCGCTGGATCTGGGTTACGCAGAAATAAAAAGCGACGGCGGTAATCATGCCGACAACGCTGGCGTCGTGCCCCCATTCGTAAGCGAGGCCAAAAATGTAGCGGCGCACGATCTCGAGTAGCGAGAACAACGTTAGTATAAGGAGGGTGAAGGACGCGATCCAACCTAATACTAATTGTATCAGGTTCTTGACACGCGCAGAGAACGCGAGAAAACCGTCCATTCCCGCCTCCAGAAAATGATTTTCATTCAGCTACCAAGGGGCTGTCACATCAGAGACAGCCCCCGGAAATACCTATAAGACAGATACTTACTTTCGGCTCTTAGCCTTATAGAGCTCGCTACCCTTGCCGTACTTTGCGAAATATTTCTCATAGTCGGCGCAGTTGGTTTTTTCTAGCGCGTGCGAGCCTGGAGGGTTGGCCGCCACCAGCTTCTCGGCCTCTTGGCTGAACTGATCTACCCACTTGTCGCCCTGGTCGTTTACCTTGGACTTGATCCACCGGTTGGTAGCACCTGCTTCTGCCTTTTTTATCACGCTGGCTTCTTGGGCTGAGAGAACGTAGATGCCAGGAGCAGACTTGTCGGTGGTGACAAACTTATCCAGCGTGCGCTTGTCGTTACAGTAATTCATGATGCGCTGGAACGGGATGAAGTCATTCTTGATGATATCACTCAAGATATCTTGTTGCGCTTTGGAGAGTTTGCTCCACCAGCGGTTGGATACGCCGATCCAGTAGTAGTCGCCGACGATCCCGTTCAAGCCTGCCACCGTGAAGTAGGGCGCCTGTTCCTTAGTAGCGTTGAACCCGCCAAGAGACGTCAATAGGGCGTCAATGACGCCGGTTTGAAGGGCTGGCGGGACGTCGCCAAAGGCCATGGCCTGCGGGTTGGCGCCAAGTGCGCTAAGCAGCGCGTTCTCGGCCGGCCCCATGGAACGGATTTTTTTGCCGGCGAAATCGGCGGGACCGACAAGGCGGCTCTTTACCGCGCCGGCACCCATATACATGCTCAAGTGACCGGCACCCATTATAGTGATGTCATGAGCTTTGTTGAAATGCGCCGCCAATTCCTTGAAGGTTTTGGTCGTGTCGACGGCATCGATGGCCCCGACGGTGGTCAGCTTCCCTGCACCAAGTAATACGTTGGCCAGTGGTTCGATGCTCGAGGTTTTGCCAAACTGCCCGGTGAGAATCTCCAGGTTGCCCTGGGTCAACGCCTTTACACCCTGCGGAACGGTGTAAAGCGACTTAGCCCAATAGATCTGTACTTTACTGCCTGGAATCCGCTTTTCTACCTGTTCAGCGAAATAGACTTCCGCAATACCTGCTGGATGCGGCGGTCCGGTGTGGTCGGACGCCCAGCGCAGCTTGACAGGCTCTACGGCTCCGGCGCTGCTAACGCCCAGTGACAGCACGCCGACGATCGCGGTCAACGCGCCTAGTTTCGGAAATCTCAATGTCTTAAAATGAAGCATCGTTATCCTCCCTGGATGCGAAAATTGACACGGTTTGATCTTGTTTTTGCTAGTTTTCAACGGATTTCTAACAGACACGTCCAGACACGGCTACAGGATTAACGCCGTCGACGGTCGGCCAGGATTGATTTAGACAATCGAACAACTCGGACAATCCTCTTTCGGACCGTAAATGGCGGGAATGGCAGCGAAAGCAATATGGTGTTCGAGCCAAAGCTTTTTCGGCGTTGCCGGAAGATGGGGACTGCGAGACCATGGATGGTTCGGGCGCAGGAGCGTTGGAAAAATCTCCGGGTCCAATCCCTTTGGAAATGCTATTGCCGAGGCCAAGCGGACACTGGGGCGCTGACGTGGTTTATATCCTCGGATACATGCGCCAAAGTGTCATCATCCACGCCGTTGCAGGCCCAGTATTTTCTAGGGCGTTAGTTTCCAAAGCGATCTTCCTCTCGGGTGAGAAATACTGCTCGGCGTCAACGATGTTGTCCAAGACGGTCAAGACCAGTCTTGAGATCCCGAATTGGAAACGGCTTAGTGATGGAGTGTGGACGATGCAGAGGAGCGTGAGTAGGGTCCAAGCGGCGGCCAAGGCGGTTGGCGTTACCATCGAGATAGTCACTATGGCCGACCCCACCCGCACGGCGGAGGAGGCGGCCCAGGCCTGTGGATGCGCAGTCGGCCAGATCGTTAAATCGCTGATCTTTCAGGGTCAGGAGAGTGGCGGTCTCAAACTGTTCCTTGTCTCAGGTGACAACCAACTTGATACGGCTCTCGCCGCCGCTCTAGTCGGCGAAGCACTGGACCGAGCCGATGCGCGGTTGGTGCGGGACGTGACCGGCTTTGCCATTGGCGGGGTTGCGCCAATAGGTCACCAAGCATCCCTGCCGACTTGGATTGACGAGACGCTTCTTATGTTTTCAACCGTCTGGGCTGCGGCCGGCACGCCGCATACGGTCTTCGCGGTCGATCCGAAAATACTAATGACGCTGACGGGCGGAACGGTTACGCGTTTGGCGGAACGAACATCCGGTGCCTAATCACGGGCTTTTACTTCTATAAGGCCGTTGGCGTCCAGATTTATGATTTTCGTGGACCTAGACGATTGCCCGAACCAATGTTTGTCTATATCGGTTGTGTCCCATTGCCGCCGTGACCACCATTATTTCAGTCAACACCGTCGGACCCGCCAGCGCACCATGTGGCTGATTATCACCTGCACTCTGGTTACGACGCTGTACGCGACCACGATAACCATTGCCAATGTCTCGTTGGCACAGATACAGGGCGCATTGTCGGCCAGTCCTGATCAGGTCGCCTGGGTCGTGACTGCCAACTTGATCGCAACGGCCGTGACGATCCCCTTGGCCGGCTGGATCTCCGCCCGCTTCGGTCGGCGCCGGTCAATGATCTGGGGGGTCCTGGGTTTCGGCGCAACCACATTGATGTGTGGGTTCTCAAATTCGCTTGCCGAACTCGTTTTTTGGCGTGTTCTTCAGTCGGCCTTTGGCTCCCCGCTGACCCCGATCGCCCATTCGGTTGTAATCGACGAGTTCACTGGAGACAGGCGTGCGCGGGCGACGGCGATCTTCACCACGGGCGTGAGTATCGTTCCAACAATCGCACCCATGGTGGGCGGCTATGTGAGCGAGGAAATCTCATGGCGATGGGTCTTTTTCATATTGATTCCTATCGCAGTAATCGCGTTGGCTGGATTGCTGATGTTCGTAAAACCGGATCCCCCACGCGAGAACCAACAAAAGCTTGATTGGATCGGATTCCTTAGCCTTTCGATGGCGATTGCGTGCGTTCAACTTATGCTCGACCGAGGTGAGCGCGAGGAATGGTTCGGGTCGATCGAGATCATCCTAGAGTGCGCCGGAGCGCTCTTGTTCGGCTGGATTTTCCTAGCGCATAGTTTTACCACGGACCGCCCATTTCTCGACCCACGTCTTTTGCTGGAACGCAATTTCGCATTGGGGATAGGAATTTCGACGATATTCGGCATGCTGTTTGTTACGCCTATGGTGATGATGCCGGCGATGCTTCAGCAACTTAGGGACGCTCCGGAGTTCACAGTTGGAGCGCTAATTGCTATTCGCGGTATTGGAACGTTGATCTCGCAGATCATGATGATTGCTTTTGCGAGCCGTTGGGATCCCCGTTTTCTGTTCTTGATCGGATTCGGTACGCACACCTATGCGGGCCTGGAAATGGCCGGTTTCGATATGAACGTATCGCTTTCCGAAGTTTCCTGGATGCTGGTGATTCAAGGATTCGGGGTCGGTTGCCTATGGGTGCCAATGACATTGGTTACCGTTTCTAACTTCGACCCGCGGCGGTCAGCGGAAGGAATGGCTTGGTTTCATTTTGTCCGAAGCGTGGGGTCTAGCTTTTACATATCGGCGAGCTTTGTGGTGATCTTTCACACGCAAAAGATGAGCTACAGCGAATTAGTCCAGTGGATCAACCCCTATGGTGAACGGCTCAGCCTCGGGGGCGTGGTGGCCGGTTTCAATATGGAAAGCACGGCTGGCATGATGGGAATCGTGGGAGAGGTGGCGAGCCAAGCGACCAATATCGGCTATATAAACGTATTCAACTTGTTTTTATGGACGTCCTTGCTCGTCTACCCTCTCGTGGCGTTGATCGCCTGGCCGCCGCGAGGCCACCGCCCGAAGACCTGAACATAATCTAGGCGGCATCTGGCGCGATAGGCTGGGACAGGTGCAGCGCGCAGGATGCAACGTCCATACGCGACGCCAACAACTAATCCCAAGCATAAGTTACCAAACAATCCCACGTTGACGGGGACGTTGTGTCTAAATCCGGTTTCGCCGTGCGCTAGATTGCATCGAAAGTTGGGATGTCTGCGTATCGGAGGCCCAACGACAAAGTCTGCAGGTTGCCCTTGTTAGATCCCTCGTATTAGGTTGAGGCTCTGTTTCGACTGGCCAATCTCAACCTTGCGTACAGCTTCTACAAGCGCGGCATTAGCCAGGGCTTCGATCCCGATCTCTTTGCCCTTTTGGGCGACAAAACCATTTATTGCGAGGATCTCCGTACGTCGTTGTTTGGCGATGTCTTGTGCCATAGACGGGCGTGAGTCGTCACTGCGGCCAACCGAGCTCGCCTCCATGTCGGCTTCCATCTTGGTGATCATCGCGGTGTCCCCCTCCATGGCCCTAACCCAGTCGTCCGGCGCAAACTTGTTAATGGTCTCGAGTTCATAGCCAAGCGCTTTGCCGATTTTGACAGACTCCCCAGCGAGCCGGATCGAAAGACGACGCGTTATGGTCTCGCGATCGCAAGCGTTCGCCCCGTATCCGGTGGCAGCACAGACCCCGTTGCGCATCGCGTTCGCTGTCAGCTTCGACCAGCGTTCACCCCAAAGGTTTTCGGTTGCCTTGGCACTGTCGACAGCGGAAAGCAGGCGCACGATCTCCATAATACGAGGGCTGATCCGGCCGTGCACCTCGCCGGCCCTGAACACTGTATGCTTGTTGCCACCTAGTGGCACGCCACGACGCACCTCAGCGGGGCCGGTTAGCTCGACTGCGATCTTGGCCGCGATGCACCCGGTGGTCCGGCCCCAGCCGACTACGGAGGCAATAGTCTCCTCGTTAATACAATTTTGGAGCGAGACACAGAATCCGGTTGGCGCGAGATAGTCTTTGATCAGCGTGGTAGCCCAGGCGGTATCATAAGACTTCATGCAAATGAAGGCTATGTCGATGGGTTTTTCTCGGGCAAGCGACTGCACTTCAGTTAGGCTAAACGCGCGGGCGCGGGTGGTGAAACACTCGGGTTCAGTAAGTCCCGACAAAGACAATCCTTTTTCATTGATTGCCCTAACATGCTCGGGCCAGGGGTCGATGAAGATAACGTCTTCGCCGTCGCGCGCCATGTAGCCGCCGACATAAGCGCCAACTGCACCAGCGCCAACTATAGCGATCCGATTTCCCATAGATTTACCTCTCTCGAGTATCCAATCCGTTCGGTGGGGCGACGAAACTGTCAGTTTGGTCGGTCACCACCGCCAATAGTGATCCGGTGTATCACCCGACGCTCACCATGATAATCATTCAAAGCCCGATGCTGGGTACAGCGATTGTCCCAAAGTGCCAATGTGCCGGCGCGGTAGCGAACCCGGCACGTGAAGTCCGGTTGGACCGCGTGATCGCGCAGATAGTCAAGCAGCGGCTTGCTTTCTTCCTCGGTCATATCGGCGAACCGGGTCAGGTGGCCAGCACTGATGTAGAGTGCCTTTCGACCGGTGTCGGGATGGGTGCGCACGATCGGGTGTATCGAGGCCTCCTCGGCGCGATCTAGATTGATGGCGAACGGGGTGCGGTTCATTACTGCAGCGCGCCCGCCAGAATGTTTCAAAGCGGCGGAGTATTCAGCCGTCATTTTGTCGAGTAAATCTTTCATGCCATCAGACAGAGCGTCGTAGGCTTCGTAGAGGTTGGTCAGCATTGTATCACCACCCTTGGGTGGCATCTCGATTGCGTAAAGCATGGTGCCGACCGGTGGAGCCTCCGTGAATGACATGTCGGAGTGCCAGCTGCCGCCGAAATTTTTCTTCTCGTCGGGCTCTTTGCGAATTTCGAAAATCTCTGGGTGTTCGTCCAGGCCTTTCACAAATGGGTAGAACTCAAGTCTTCCGAACCGCCGGGCGAACGCTTTGCACTGTACTGGGTCGAGTTTCTGATCATGGAACACTATCACTTGGAACTCTAAGAATGCCCGATGAATCTCGTCGAAGGCCTGGTTGTCAAGAGGTTGCGCCAGGTCGATACCTGCGATCTCGGCGCCCATCGCCCCCGAAATCGGATTCACCTCAAGGGTTTCGTATTCCATGGTGGGAACGTCCTTCTCGGAGAGATGCTAGAAGCCTGGTTCATCGCGCCAGCGAATGCAATCATCCCGGTCCGCACAGTTGTGATCTTCCAGTCATGGGAAAAGTTCCGGCGAGAAGTGCAAGAACTTGTGCTAGGACCACGACCAAGGCTCAATGAGCAGGGGTAACGCTATGTCTGACGTTTATCCAAACCTACTCTCTCCGATCAAAGTTGGACAAACGGAACTTAAGAACCGGGTCCTGATGGGTTCGATGCATACCGGTTTGGAGGAAGCGACCAACGGTTACGCTCGGATGGGGACTTTTTACGCGGAACGGGCCCGTGGAGGGGTTGCTCTCCTAGTTACCGGTGGGGTCTCACCCAACGCCCAAGGCAAACTTGGCCTGGGAGAGGGAGAAAGGGCCTTTCCTGACTGCGCTGAAAAACATCGAACCGTGACCAACGCAGTACGTGCTGAGGGCGGCAAGATCCTGCTCCAGCTTCTACATGCCGGACGTTACTCTAAACAGCCTGATTTGGTTGCCCCGTCGGCGATCCGTGCCTCAATCAACAAATTTGTGCCACACGAGCTGAACGGAGACGAAATCGGCCAGACCATAGAGGATTTTGCGACCGCGACAGTTCGCGCGACAGAGGTCGGCTATGATGGCGTGGAGCTGATGGGCTCCGAGGGCTATCTGGTGAGCGAATTCCTCTGCCCGCGTACAAACAAACGTGAAGACGAATGGGGTGGTGTCTGGGAGAACCGTAAGCGGTTTTTCATAGAGATAGTGCGTCGGACCCGCGAGATAACTGGTCCGGCGCCTATTCTGATGGCCAGGGTCTCGATAATCGATTTGGTCGAAGGCGGGATGACGGGTGCAGAGATCATCGATCTTGCTAAATCCCTGGAAGGTGCCGGCGCTGATATTCTAAATTCCGGCATCGGCTGGCACGAGGCGCAAATCCCGACTATCATGCATTCGGTACCACGTAACGCCTTCGTCTGGGCGACCCGACGGATCAACCAGGCGGTCTCGATCCCGGTGATTGCTTCCAATAGGATAAATACGCCAGAGCGCGCTGAGGAGATAATCGCCGCCGGTGACGCGGATATGGTTTCCATGGCGCGACCGTTTCTTGCCGACTCCAATTTTGTCAACAAAGCAGCTACGGGACGCGCAGATGAAATCAACACTTGCATCGCCTGCAACCAGGCTTGTCTCGACAATATCTTCTCAGGCCGGATAGCGACCTGCCTAGTCAACCCCCGTGCCTGCCGCGAGACCGAGCTCAACATCGAAATCGCTGGTAAACCTAGACGCTATGCTGTGGTAGGGGGCGGTCCAGGTGGGGTGGCGGCGGCGGTGACGTTGGCTGAGCGTGGTCATGCAGTTTCGCTCTTCGAGGCAGAGGACCGACTAGGCGGTCAATTCAACATGGCTCAAGCGGTTCCTGGTAAGGCGGATTACCGAGAAACGACACGTTATTTTTCTGCCACGCTGAATCGGCTTGAGGTCGAGGTTCACCTCTCGATGCGGGTGACGGTAGGAGACTTGGTGGACGGTAAGTTTGATGGCGTGATCCTTGCGACTGGGGTGGTGCCGCGTAAGATGGAGATCGAGGGGGCTGAACGGGCGAATGTGCTTAGCTATATCGATGTGTTCGCAGCAAGAAAACCTGTCGGGAAACGGGTCGCCATTATCGGAGCCGGCGGCATCGGCTTTGACGTGGCCGAATTTCTGACCCAGATGTATGAACCGGGGAATTTGGTTCATGATAGCGATATTGCTGGCTTTCTCACCGAATGGGGCGTGGACCAAGGCCTTACGGAACCTGGCGGGGTGAGCCGGAATCGCCATGTGATGCGCTCGGCCCGAGACATCACGCTCTGCCAGCGCTCTGAGGCACGTTTCGGGCGCACGCTCGGAAAGTCTACTAGCTGGGCGATCCGAGCGGCACTGCAAATGAAGGGTGTCAAGTTCCTTGGCGGTGTTGCTTACTGTCGCATTGATGCCGATGGTCTACACGTCCAGATAGGCAACGAGGAAAGACTCGTCGAGGCCGATACCGTCGTGGTCTGTGCCGGGCAGGAACCCTTGCGTGATCTCAAAGACGGTCTAGAGTCGGCTGGTGTCCCGGTCCATCTTATCGGCGGGGCGGATGGATCCGCCGAACTCGACGCCCAACGGGCAATAGACCAAGCGGTGCGCTTGGCTGCAAGAATTTGAGCGATTAAGCTGGCTAATGAAACTTACCCGCATCAAGGTATACTCCGTTCGCTGGATAGAACAGTATTGTCGTCTACTGAAACAACAGCCCGGGTCCGGAATTCAACACGACAAACTGCTGTTGGCCGTCTGTTCCTATGAAGGCGACACCCAAAACCTAGACATGACCCATTTGTCTCTCTAAGGGCCGGTGCGTGCTTGAGAGCTCCACCCTTCTGCCAGTGCTTCTCGCACTCGCCTCGGCGTTGCTATTCGCTTTCGGTGATCAGTTTCAGAACCAAGGTCTAGCGTACCTCGACTCCCGCGCGGGGGCCGCGATCTCGATCGGCGCCTCAACTTTGTTCTTCCTAGCCCTCACGCCCTGGTGGCTTGATCTAGATGCGTTGTTTCATCCGGCTGTTCTGATATTCGCCCTGATCGGCTTGTTTCGACCCAGTTTATCGATAAATCTGGCTCTTGCCGGCATGCGTCATATGGGTCCTACCTTAGCAACGACCTTGACCTCGACCTCACCGCTTTTTGCGACGGCCATGGGCTTGCTCTGGCTTGGAGAGGCTCTCACGGTGGAGACCGGGGTTGGCACGTTAGTGATCGTGGTCGCGATCATGATCTTGGCTAAGCGGGACGGCGGCGCGCAATCGGACTGGCCGGTATGGGCGTTATTGTTGCCTCTAGGCGCCGCTTTGATTCGATCTGGTGGCCACGTACTCTCGAAGTTCGGCATGAACCATGTACCAGACCCGTACCTTGCTAGCCTAGTAACCTTTGCGGTCTCTGCTGTGATCACGACTGCAATCCATCGCCTGCGCCGTGACGGGGCGCCGGTTGCTTGGTATGGACCGGGCGTTGGGTGGTTTGTGGCCGCTGGTTTTCTGTTCAGCTTGGCGGTGATGGCGTTGAATGGGGCGCTCTTACTCGGGACGGTGGTTCAAGTCGTTCCATTGGTTTCTGCGTCACCGATATTCATTATGCTGATGAGCGTTTTCGTCTTTCGCCGCGAAAGAATCACGCCCCGGACCTTTGCCGTCGTGTTCATGGTGGTGCCGGCGGTTATGTTGATTGCCTTGGCTGGCTGAGACTGGTCGCTCTCGCCTCTGGCTCGAAAGGTTGGTTCCCTTCCGTGACACTCGAAATCTTTCCTGTTCTTTTCTCTCTGCTAGCCGCCTTCCTTTTTGCGGTGGGAGCTCAGTTCCAGAACATTGGTCTGGGTCACATGGATTCGCGAAGTGGTGCCGCGATTACTATCACCACTTCGGCGGCCTTGTTCATCCTTGCTTCTCCTGCCTTTCTCGAACCGTCCTATCTCTTGCACCCTGCATCCCTGATCTTTGTGGCTGTAGGGCTTTTTCGTCCGTCTCTGTCGGCCAACCTCGCGTTGGCCGGAATGAAATTCCTTGGGCCGACACTGTCTTCGACCTTGACTTCAACCGCGCCGTTGTTTGGGGCTGCGTTTGGCATCCTATGGCTAGGCGAGGTGTTGACTTGGCCTACGGCTATGGGAACTGTGATCATCATCGGTGCCGTCATGATGTTGACCAAACGCGATGGTAAGGCGGTTACGAACTGGCCGCTTTGGGCCCTCATGCTGCCGATTGGGGCGGCCGCGATCCGGTCGGCTGGGCATGTGCTTTCGAAGGTTGGCATGGAGTCTATTCCTGACCCGTATTTCGCGGGGCTCGTGGGATTCGTCGTTTCGGCTGTCGTCACACTACTGATCCATAAGGCACGTCGAGATGCCCAACCGATACTTTGGTTGAGCGATGGTGCGCGGTGGTTCATGGCCGCGAGCTGTTGCTACAGCATGGCAATATTGGCCTTGAACCAGGCACTCATGACGGGTCAGGTCGTTAAGGTCGTGCCTGTGGTCTCCGTCTCACCGATTTTCACGTTATTCTTGACTGTATTGGTCTTCCGACGCGAACGGATCACCGCGCGCATTGTCGCCGCTGTCTTCCTCGTGGTCCCTGCTGTGATTTTGATCGCGGTGGCGGGGTAGAAACAGTCAGGCCGCATGATGGGGATAACTATAACGATATTCAGATTCGGGAGACACGGGTTTCCTTGGTCGTGATGAATTCAAGCAAGGCTGGGGTGCCTTTCTCGGTTTGCTCGATGCCTCGTCGTATCGCCGGGATTATCTCGTTGGGTTCCGTCACTCTTTCCCCATATCCTCCGAACGCTCGGGCCATAGCAGCGTAGTCGCCGGAAATGTCGGTTGATCTGTAGCGCTCGGTGGACACCTGCATGATGTTCAATTCGATCGCCATGGAGAAGTTGTTTAAAAGGATCGACAGGATTGGGATCCGCTCGCGCACCGCGGTCTCGAAATCCATGCCGGTAAAGCCGATGGCAGCGTCGCCCCACACATTGATACAAAGTTTGTCGGGATGCGCGAGTTTCGCCCCCATGGCGAGACCTAGGCCATAACCCAGTTGCGTGGTCTTGCCCCAACCGATGTAGCTTAAAGGTTCGGTCGACCGCCAGAACGGCGAGATCTGGTCACGCGGTGAACCTGCGTCATGGGTGATAACGGTATTCGTTTTGTCGACTGTGGTCTCGAGATCGCGCAGCACGCGGTAGGGTGAGAGCGGCACTTCGCCCGAGTCCCGGAGTGGTCGCCATTCAGCCAACCACTTTTCGTTGAGACGCGCAATTTTCGAGACCACCGGCCCTTGGTCTCGGGTGCCGTGAATCAGAGTGTCGACCTCGGGGATAAGTGTATCCAGGGTCAAACTCGCGTCACCGACGAGGCCTAGCGCGACGGGAACATCCTTATTGATATGCATCGGGTCCAGAGTTGCGTGTACGATCGGCGTAGCCCTAGGCATGGCGGTTCCGAAGCTGGTACGCGTGAAACTGCAGCCAATTCCAAAGATAAGATCTGCATCTTCAAGATGGCGGCGCACATTCAAGGGGATCGCGAGCCCACAGGAGCCGAGCGACAGTGGGTGGTCTTCGGGGAATGCGCTCTTGCCGCCTAGGCTGGTGGTGACGGGAGCTGCTAGCAATTCTGATAGGTTTTTCAATTGAGGCCACGCCTTGGAGTAGTGTACCCCCTGGCCGGCATAGATCAAAGGGCGCTCCGCATCGACGAGCATCCGGGCGGCAGCCTTGACGTCTTTCATGTCAGGGCCGTAGCGGATGGGCTGGGGTGGGACGTAGTCTAACTTATCAGGGGCTTCGGCCAGCATTAGATCCGTGGGAACTTCCACGAGCACTGGTCCCCCGCGGCCAGACTTAAGATTCTGAAACGCACGACGTAGCACATGGCCAACCTCCTCAGCGCTGACCAGTGGTTCAGCTGATTTGGTGACCGAGGCCATGGAGTGCACGGAGTTGAAGTTCGGATCTAAATGGGCCAAGTGACGTGCATAGCCCATCGGCATTACCAGTATCGGTACGGATTCGCCATAGGCTTGTGCGACGCCCCCAAATGCATTTTCGGCCCCGGGTCCATGTTGCATCACAAAGACACCGAACTTTTCGCCAGAGGACAGACGGGATATTGCATCTGCCATATGAAGACCGATGCGCTCCTGACGTACGATGATCGGGCGGATCCCGACACGTGCGGCGTATTCGATGATGTGGTTCACAGGATAGGCGAAGATGTGCTCCACCCCCTCGCGTTTCAGTACCTCGCATATCGCCTCAACGGTCTTCATGTTCCATGCCTCCCGTGCATGTCTTTTATGCCGTCAATGCTACCTGTTGGGCAAGAGAACGGCGAGGCTGACGATGCTCGCGCTTGTGATGAAGAGATTGGAATTTAGGCAGTTTTTAGATGAATTATGGGAATATGAGACTTGGCTGGTTGGCTCGTTTCGCTTCTTTTGGGTTGAAGGAGGATCAGGCCCAATTTGGGTTTGGAACCATGCAGGTAACCGTCGGTGACGACAGTCTATTTGGTCTGTCGGGGACGGTGGATGTTGATGTTCGTAAGAACATTCACCGACAAGTTTTTCTATGGTTAAGGTGGGTTAAGGGATTTTTTCGTCACTTGACCCGGTGGACATGCTGGTTTCTATCGCTCAGTGTTGCTGCACGATAATGCCAATTATCTAGTGATCCACAACCCAGTGTCTCGTCTGTAGACATACTGAATATGGCAAAAAAGGTCGTCAACTCTATGAACATGAAAGATGTTGAAGAGCTCGCTGCGGTGTTGATGAGGCCGGAGTAAACCGTTTTTATCCAGGCTGAACGTAGTGTTTCGAATTTTCAAATTTTGAGTTGACGAATTAGTAGGCGGGGGACGGGTTTCTAGCGCGCGGAGAGGAGTTCCGCGCCGTTGCGTTTCGAGGGTTGATCTATATTTGGAGGATTATGGCGAGCTGTGCGACCTACGGGCGCAGACAATCCCAGTCCTGCGCATGGTCATGAGATTTTCGAATTGGGTGCTGACGAGAGACTATTTGTGACAAACACGATCACTTTTTCGTGGCCTAGCGGGCTGGATAGAAGGGGTTACCATCCGGGTGGATGAAGCCGATGCCATTCCGTGGCACTCTCGAACGCTGCTCCCACTTGGATGAGTAAGGGTTCCGAGCGTGGATGGCCGATGAACTGGAGTGATAGGGGAAGGTCATCCAGGTTCAGCCCACAGGGCAGCGAGATTGTCGGTAGGCCCGCATAGTCCATTGGTACTGTAAATCGCGAGTCCCACGGGTCACGGTCTGTCGGTATCGGACCGTAGGCCTGCTCCTCGGTGTAGGGATAGGCCGAACGCGGCGTGCTGGGACAGGCCAGGACATCGATTTCGGCCATTGTACGCCTAAGTTCCCCGTTGCATGCGTGACGCGCCTCCTGACCTCGGGCGTAATCCGCGGCTTTCAACCCGGCGCCGCGGACCAGCCATTCGCGAAACCAAGGGCCATAATCATTGGCGCGTTCGGGAAAGTAGTCGCGATGGGCATCCGCCGCCTCGGCTGCGCATAGAACTGGCCAGGCTTCCAGATATTCCCGCAATCGCGCAGGCATGCGCACGGGAACAATTTCGGCGCCTAGTTCGCCCATGACCATGACTGCCGCTTCGACCGCAGCAGCGAAGTCAGGTTTTAAGTCCTCGAAACTAAAGCGAGCGTCCCACCCGACCCTAAGTCCCCTAACGCCGACCTTGAGCCCCGCTAGCATATCGGGTGTCGGCTCGATTAAGGTGGTTGGGTCGCTTGGATCAGCTCCGGAAATCGCCTGCATAACGATCCCTGCATCCGCTGCTGATCGGGTAAGTGGTCCCACGTGATCGAGTGACTGAGCAAGGTCGAGTACACCATGCCGGCTGACACGTCCCCAGGTTGGTTTCAGACCTACCGTTCCGCAGACGGCGGCCGGATGGCGTATCGATCCACCTGTGTCGCTACCTAAGGTTGCGTAGGCCAAGCCCGCAGCCGTGGCGGCACCAGACCCACTAGAGGAGGCGCCGGGCCAATGGGCCTCGGCCCAGGGGTTCTCGGGGATTGGAAAGTTCGGGTTATATCCGGCCATAGCGCCTTCGGTGAGATTAAGTTTGCCAAGCATGATGGCTCCCGATTCGCGGAACCGTTCGACAACTGTGGCGTCAAAGTCCGGCACATGGTCCGCTAGAACCTGGCAGCCTCCCATGGTCCGCACGCCCTTGGTATAGCAAAGATCTTTTACGGCGACCGGGATACCGTGCAAGTGGCCACGATGACCGCCCCGGACAATCTCGGCCTCTGCCAATCGGGCTTCCTCCATTGCCTGCTCGGCCATGATGGTGGCGTAAGACTTTAAGCGACCGTCGATTGCCTCAATCCGTGCGAGCTGAGCCTCTGTCACTTCGACGGGAGAAATCTCACCGCGTTTGATCAAGTCTGAAAGTTCAAGGATTGTCATGTAGTGAAGCGGTTCGTTCATATTGAAATTTCCCTATGGAATGGGCGTGGATCCAACGTAATTAATGATCCAAAGTATTGCGCGTTTCGGCAACGGAATGATCAATCCTAGATAGCGATGAGCTGACAGGTGATGGGGGATCCTATGCAAGATGTGATTGGGGTAATCGGACTCGGCAACGCAGGAGGTGCGGTTGCAGGTGCGCTGGCCAAGTCTGTGGAGGTGGTGGGCCATGATCCGAGCAACGAGCGCAGTTCCGCCGCCGCGAGTCATGGGGTTGACTGCGTTGCTTCGCCGCAAGCTGTGGCGGAACGAACAAGTCGTCTGATCCTTTCCTTACCCAGGCCTGAGATCTCTATTGGCGTAGTCGAGACCCTCATGGGAAATGCTACACCACTGGAACTAATTATCGAAACAAGCACTGTGACACCAGGAACCGCCGTCGCGTGTTACGAGTGTTGTAAAGCTAAAGGGACCGCCTATGTCGATGCGGCAATCGCGGGCGGCGTTGCCAGCATGGCAGCAGGTCAGGTCACTTTCTTTCTGGGCGGGGACAAAGCGGCTAAGGCTATGGCGCGTCCAATCCTTGATCTAGTTGCTGATGGGGTTTACGACCTTGGACCAGTCGGCGCGGGCATGGGCGCTAAGGTAGTTAATAACGGCGTTATGCATGCTCTGATGGTAGTGCTCATCGAAGCCTTCGCTATGTCGAACAGGCTCGGCATGCCGAGCCAGACCATGATCGATATATTAAAACGTGAGGAAGGGCTGCTGCGCCCGCTTTTACACCGGGTTCAGGAACGCATGCAAGGTGCGGACTATTCCGGCGGCATGTCGGTCACCAATGCGCGTAAGGACTCAATACTGGCACTAGAGACCGCCCAGCAGTTGGGGGTGCCACTGTTTGCCACCCTGGCGGCTCATACGCCCTATGAGATAGCCGAAGCGGGTGGATTGGGTGACCTGGAC
>PBMU01000004.1 GCA_002722775.1 Rhodospirillaceae bacterium | reverse complement strand
GGAAGAAAACCGTAAAGCTGTTGGTGACATGCCGAAAGACTACAAAGAATCCATGATTGTGGGTGAAAAGAAAATGGGTCTGAAAGCATTCGCTACTATGACGCGTGAGTTAGCAGCAGCACAGGGCTGGACCACACTAGCAGAAGCAATGGAAAACATTGTTGGCTTTACCGGGACTGGTATTATCAAACACACTAAGTGGAAGAACAAAGACACTGGTGAAATTCGTGAAGGCAACCGCATTGATGCTAAATCGGTACTGTGGGATTAATCTCATAGCCTGTGTTGATGTAGCCTAGCTACTAGTAATACTAAGGGCACCTTCATTGGTGCCTTTATTCCTTCTACTAATTCACTATTACTACGGATGTATAATGAACTTCTACCTAATCGCTGATAGATATAACTCTTCCTACTACTCCTTCGCTAAGATGGCACTACGTGGGCACAGTGTACTAGCACCGAAGGCTATCTACGATTTACTATCTCCTCACTTACGCGCAGCTAAGAAGCACAAGGCTGATGCTATTATCTTAAGCCACCCTAAAATACTAGCCAAGTTAATCCGCAAGCATCACGGAGCGGACAAAGAGTCTGACAGTTTGATGGATTGGGCTGGTGCTGTATTCCATGAAGAGGGTATTAAGATAATAGTAGTACGTCCTTTCCAACAACTAGTATCTACTGACACTGCGGAACATCTACTGCGGTGGTGGGTACGTAAGCAATTCTCCAGAGACTTCCCACCCATTCCAGAATTACTATGGGATAATGTATCCAGCACTGACACTGCTAAGGCTGAGGCATGGCTATCCCGCTTTGCAGAAGCAGAAGCAATAGCAGTGGATATTGAGACCTACCGTGAACCTATTGACTTCCATAAGTACCAGAAAGCATTGGATGATGGACAGCCTGTAGCAGGATTGGCAGCTATGATGAAACTGCAAACTGCTAGTGGTAAGAACAGCACTAAGATGGGTTGGTGTATTCCTAAGATTACTATGATTGGTTACTGTGGTCTGTGGCTTAAGGATGATGGTAGCTGGGAGTCATACTCCATAGTACTACGCATTGACTGCATGGCAGATATAGAACTAATGCGTCGCTTCAATGCACTAGAGCCTATGAAGATTACACAGAATGGGGGCTATGAAGCTACACATCTTATCCGCTACAACGCACCACTACATAACTGGCTCGGTGACACATTCCACATGATGCACAGCTGGTATGCAGAACTACCACGTACACTGAACTTCATTGCTAGTATGTTTGTGAAAGATTACCAGTACTGGAAGGAAGAAGCTGGTGTTAACATGGACTTGTACAATGCTAAGGATACCTACTATACCCTATGGGCTTGGGTAGTAATGGTGAAGCTAGCACCAGATTGGGTTAAGAAGAACTACCGTATTGAGTTCCGTAAAGTATTCCCTAATGTTACTTGTGGACTAGAAGGATTCAAGGTAGATGAAGTGGAGCAGCAGCGTCTGCGTGAGCTTTATACTAAGCAGTATGATAATGCACTGGCACGACTAGGCACTATCATATATCCAGGCTTTAATCCTAATAGTGCTCCTCAGGTTAAGGCAGTAATCAATGCACTATCCACTGTCAAATTCAAGTCTACTGATGATAAGGCACTGACTAAGTTTGCTGACCGTGGCGAGTTGGAACTAGTAATAGTAGACTTAATCCGTCAGGTACGAGCAGCACGTAAGAAGTTGAGTACCTACATTGATACCACTCTGATGGATGGTAGATTACTCTATGAGATTAATGCTGGTGGTACAGATACTGGCAGAGCTAGTAGTAAAGCTAGTAACTTGTGGGTAGGTACGCAGATACAGAATCAGGATAATGAACTTCGTAGTATGTACATTGCTGACGAAGGTTATGTCATTGCTAACTGTGATGGTAGTCAGGCTGAGTCTCGTACTACTGCATATATCAGTCAGGATGCTACCCTCATTGACAGTGTTGAGAACGCTAAGGATTTCCATACACGTAATGCCTCACTATTCTTCGGTATACCAGAAGATGAAATTATCAAGGTTATCTATGAGACTGTAATAGTAGATGGTGTCGAAGTACAACAGCCTAAGCGGGATGCTAATGGTAATATCCTAAAGGATAAATCCTTACGTACTCTTAGTAAGCGTATCAACCATGGCAGTAACTACAACATGGCAGCAGCTAAACTACTGGAGACTATGGGTGTTAAGAATGTGATAGAGGCCAAGCGTCTACTGAATCTACCACTAGGTATGGGATTGAAGAAGGTATGTGAGTATCTGCTGGAACGATTTGTACTAACCTATCCAGACCTCAAAGGTCGGTACTATGATGAAGTAATAGAGAAGATTCGTACTACGAAGATGCTGACTACTGCTATCGGATGGACACGCTATTGCTTTGGTAAGCCTTCACGACTTCCAGCAAACAAACTAGCACTGAATAAGTATGTAGCTCACATGCCTCAATCACTAAGTGTTATGCTAGTAGACGAAGCCATGTTTGACTTCTGGCTAGAGTATCAGATTATTCGCAACATCGTAAGACTAAAGGCGCAGGTACATGATGAAGTAGTATACATGGTTAAGCCTGAGCACTACCCTGAAACCAAGCCAGCACTAAGCACACTAATGAGTAGACCTATCACTGTCAATGGCAGAGAACTGGTAATACCCAATGACGGAGGTGCGTGTGATGAATGCTGGGGCAACTTGAAGGACTAACACTATGATTAATGTGAATGTTAAACTTATTAAGAGGCGTATTATTAATCCACTGGCCTTACTGTCAGTTAGAAGAGAATGGATAGTGAGGAAAGGCTATAATCGTATTGTATATATTAGTGTAAGTGGGCTGGATAAAAATCAGAGAAAGCAGAAGATTACTATATATCGGAAAGGTTTTATCTTGGGACTGCCTGATGTTATAGTAGTTAGACAGCTTAAGTATAACAAGTATGGTACTCCGATGTATAGTACTCTGAAATACTGGCAAGTAATAGATGCCCGAAAGGATTGGAAATTACCAGAAGGCATAATCATACACTAGAGGACAGAGCTATGGAACCTAAGAACACCAGACATCCTGTTGATGGTACTATGCTAGTAGCTGGTACTCGTATCATTCCTACCAAATCCATACCGGACTTCAAGACAGTACTGAAGAGGGAAGAAGTACAACGTACTAAACTGGAGCGCTTACTATCCTTCACTCCATGGAAGCGTACCAAGATTACCATTACTACTGAGAGTGTGCCTAATGATGAAGTACTATTCTCCACACAGGATAAAGTAGTATTCGTTAGCCACCGTCAGTATGATATATTGCAAAAGCAGAAGGACCTTGCCAAGCCAGACTTCGCTGCTGCTGGTATCAATTTTAACTTCCGATTCTAACCCACCATAAGGATAACACTATGAAGATTTACACTATGGTACGTACATACCATGAAGATAGAACTACCAGTCGATTCATCTGGGATTCAGTGGAAGAGCTGGCTGCATTAGAACCGCCATGGCTAGATAATCTAGTCAACGAATCCTGCGTACCAGAAGGATGGTATACTATTGCTAGTGATGACCATGGACGTTGGCAGTTTGTTAAGCTGGAGCATGTACATGACCGTACTGGTATTGAGATTCATCCTATGACTACGGCAGCGGAAAGTGATGGATGCATAGCATTGTGTTATGGCCTCACTGCTGGTGGTCACACTAAGCAATCAGAGCTGGCATGTTGGACATTAAAGACAGCACTAGAAGATTCCGGCGGTAAAGCACTGCTGCATATCACTAGCGCTACTGGCCCTCTTACCCCTAACCAAATGCGAGAAGGAAAAGAATCATGAAAGTAACAGACTTACTGGTTAATCGTATCTATCGCTTTAGTCATAAAGATACAGATGAAGTAGTGTACGCAATAGCAACAGGCTACAAAGACGGTCATGCTACTATGGAAGATATAGAGAATAGACGTACCTTCCCTCTATCACAGGAACTACTAGATGATAGTCATGTGAGGGAGATTGAAACCAAGACTCATGTGACGGAAATGCTAGCAGACACTGAACTAGTACTGTCAGATGTAAGTCCTTACCTAGCTCCCGGAGTACTAGCCTTGTATAATCCTCCCCCAGTATGCGCTTCCAGACTCCACGCAGCTGTACTATCAGGAGGTACCATTACACCAGAAGGTAAGGTTACATTCCCTAAGTATGACATGGAGCGTCGTATCAATCTGGATGAAGTTGCGCAGCTTCCCCAGAATCTGAATGAAAGTGTCGGCGAGGTTAATGATGGTAGTAATGCTGGTACTAGCCACTACGACCTCCCCGCAGGTGCTACTGAGTTGAAGCATCTTATCTGGCACAAGAACATGAACGCTCAGATTGGTGAGATATTCCGTGCGTGCTACCGTCTTGGCACTGCTGGTCATAGTAGTAAGGCACGTGACCTGCGTAAGATTATTGCATATGCAGAGCAAGAGCTTGAGCGTATGGAGAAGTACGAGAAGTAATGTAGAGCAGAGTAGTACTACGCAATCAATAACGTGAGGAGACAATGATGTTAACATTTCACATAATTGCAGTAGTAATAATTGGCATTGGTATTATCCGTGCCCAACGTAAAGCTAGAAATGCTATTGGCGTAATGCGTCGTAAAGGTTGCTGAGGTACAGGACTACAGGGACGTAGACTGTTTTCATAAGGGATAACATAATAAAAGAGGAATGTGCTATGAGTAGAATGAGTGTAGCAAGTCGTGCTAGTAAGCGAATCAATTGGATGCTGTTCCGTCTAGGGTCAGCTGTCAATGCTGCTGCAGTTTCACGAGTCGAGTACGGCAAACTGTTACAGGGTGATGCAGCTCAATATCAGCGTGCTGCATTGGGTATGAATGCTAGTGCTATGGAAGACTTAGCCAAAGCAGAGCGTCTGATACAGAGTGCTATTAACAAGCTGGAAGATGTTAATGAGTTTTGCAGTAAGCACACTGCTAAGATGAAGAAGTAAGCACCAGTGGGAGTAAGTCCAGTGAATACTGACACAGACTTAATGGATGCCTACTTTGAGCTTATGATTCCTAGCAGCGAATGTCCTTTGATATACCACCGTTGGTGTCTTATATCAGCAGTAGGGGCATTGCTAGGACGTAAGTGCTGGTTAGACTTCGGCTTCGATAAGATATACCCTAACATGTATACTTGCATACTGGGTACTGCTGGTAGCCGTAAGTCCAGTGCTATCAAAGCAGCCCGTAAGTTACTAGAGGCAGTTGATTACAACTACTTCGCTAGAGAACGTACATCGAAAGAGAAGTTCCTCAAAGACTTGGGAGCAGGGTTCGATACTATCAATGGTGGTATACCTCACGAAGGTATTGATGCTGATACTATCCTACTCCAAGGCGGCGACTTCATAGAGACTACTGCTGGCCCGTCAGAGGTTTACATTAATGCAGGGGAGCTAGAGGATTTCATGGGACAGGGTGATGTTACTTTCATATCACTACTAACTAACCTATGGGATAACCTAGACCGCTACAGTCATGGTAAGATGACTAGTCAGGACATTTATATCAATGAGCCTACTATCAATCTTATGGGTGGCTGTACTCCTACTACATTCAACAGTGTATTCCCTCCGGAAGTAATAGGCCAGGGTATGCTGTCTCGTATGCTACTAATATTCGGCGGTGGTAATCGCACTAAGATTACGTTCCCACCCCCACTAGACAAGGAGAAACTTTCCGATATAATAGAAATACTTGCAGGTATTCGTGATACTATCTCTGGTGCTATGACACTAGAGCCTGCAGCAATGAAACTACTAGACGACATATATCAAACTTCGTATACAATAGCAGACGCACGATTCGACAACTATATAAACAGACGCCACATACATCTATTGAAACTGTGTATGATTATAGCGGCAATGGACCTAAGTACTACTATTACCTCAGCCCATTTAATTAAAGCTAATAGTATATTATTCCACGCTGAGTCACTAATGCCGCGAGCACTTGGTGAATTCGGTATGGCAAAGAACAGTGATGCAGTGAACATAGTATCCCAATTCATTACCGAGGCGTACTATAAGAGCAACACTGGAGTAACAGCAAAGGAAATATTTGAAGCTACTTCTAATCACTTTGTTTCTTTCTCTAAGGACTTTACGGAATGCTTGCAGAAGCTATCACGTAGTGGAAAGATGAAGTGTATCAGTGGTAAGTGGATACCGATACAAGCTACTAGTCATGTGAAACTACCACATGTATATGTAGAATCACTACTTGAATACCAAGACACCAAGGAGAAATAGTAATGCGCAATTACACTATCACTAACAAGGGCGTACTCAATCGCCTATTACTGCGTGCGCAGACTCTGCATCATGCTGTAGGCTATGAGCTAGGCAAGCCGCCAGAAGATGCAGTAGATGCAGACGGTAATAAGGATACGGGCAAGATACCAGTACTTGCTAAGAATATGGATACTGGTGAGTCTGTGATACTGGAGTATACTCAGGACTTTACTGGAGTAGTATGGACTGGGTACCAGACGGCGGCCAAACCTAACACTGGAAAGGAGAAGTAATATGAAGCTTGAACAGAAGAATGACCTACTACAACAACTTGATATCATCAAACAGAATGGTATTAATATTCGCGCTCGTTACAATCGCCTTAGTGGTGACCAAATTGTTAAGGCAGCGGATAGAGCTATTGAGCTTGTAGGGCAGGACGAGGCTCCTACTAAGGCTCCTCTGATTAAGAAGTAGTACCATTCCTTGGTGTAGGGGTTCGCACTTCCTTGTGCCCCCTATGCCAAATATCCACCTACTGTGGTGAATTCGTATAAGCAGTACTGATAGACTGCGGAACATTCCCTCCTAATACTGCCTGCATATACTGCCCTCCAACACTATCATTAGTATTATACAAGTCATATATCTGAGACTGTGTAGCACTGATAGCCTGACGATGTAACCACTGGTCATACCCATCAATAGTCCCACCGTTAGCAGTGTAGTCCCGTAGGAATTTCTCTGCCACATTACCATCGTAACTACCAGCACGCATAATAGTACGCATGTTCCGTCCTAACTGATTAGTACGTTCCTGCATATTAGTCTGGTATGCCTGAGTACGGTAGTATGTCTGCACCGCTATAGACTCATCCAGTGTCTTAGTACCCAATGCACGTACTACTCGCTGAGTCCAATCCATATCCTGCAACACTGCCAATGCACTGCCCTTGGTAGTAATCCTTGCTCCAGACATCATCTGCCCTAAGCCTGCCAATGGTCTGTTCACCCCGTTGGTAGCCATAGCTTCTGCCATAGCCTGTCCCATTGGAGCACCATTAGCAACACTATCCGCTAGCTGCATGATACTACCTGCGAACTTGGTAGCCATACTGTATACCGGTACCTCTTCGATGCTGGTAGGTATGATGAACGGTGTGCGAGGATTCAAGTCACCACGAGTGTATAACTCCAGTCCATGCCCTATTACTGGCTTAGTGAAGTTAGACGCTAGTCCATACAGTATCCATTCACTAGCCTCGTTACCAACAGCGTCCTGACTCAGTGTATAGAAGTCGTCCTGATACTGAGACTTCTCAGCAATGAACTCATTCATAGCACGGAATCCTGGTACTGATTGTGCTCCGAAGATACCAGCCTGTAACCCCATCATAGCACTAGTAGCTGCAGCCTGCTTGTCTCCGATATGGCGTAGCAACTGCTGGAACAAGTTGAACTGATAGGTCTGGAATAATCCAATAGCCTGACCAGTGATACCCTTGAATAGTGCTGGACGCTGCGCATAGTTATAGTTACCATGCACCCGCTTCACAAAGGTATTGATAGCCATGTGCTTAGTAGTACCATTCGTAATGCCGGCGCTAGTTAGTAGTATATCTGCCATACGTGCAGCAGTGAACTTCACAAATTCCTCAGAGAAGTCTGCTGGCGTGGCTAGTGTATCCACTATCTTATGCCCAATGCCTTGGTACTTCGCAATACCTTTCTCCTTCAGTACCCGTGGGTCCAAAGCAATGGCATCAGTAACATCACGCATTTCCTTCACGATGCTGGAAGAGTACCCACGCTTGTAGTAATCCTCCACTAGGTCAGGGTTCTGGAAGAAGTCCTTAATCGCCTGTTGTGCCAGCTTCATATTACTGAACATTGAGTACTGGGGTACACCTTCTGCAGTCTGTTCCATTACCGATGCAGGTACACGAGCAGACAACGTCTTATTAATCTGTTGTTGCTGCAACTGTGGTATGGAATCCAGTAGATGTTTAATCTCTGGGAATGCAGTGATAGGTGTACTGATAGCATTCACGAATGGCTGTATATAATCCAGTCGCAGCATGAGGGTAGCAGCAGCACCATTAAGTTCCGGTATAATAGCATTGACTACCTGCTCCGGTAGACCTTCCGTCTCCACCAGTAATTCACCAATCCGGTCGTCATACACACGTGGTACATTGTAGTGGTCCATGTACTTATTCATAGTATCATAGTCTACACCACTGCGATTAGACTTGAACATACTACGGATAGTATTCACTATCGTGGTAATACCCTTATCCAGATTCTCCTGCACATCTCTCCATGCACCGAACCGAGTAGTATCTTCCTTATTAAACATCACTGCTAGCTGAGCACGGAAATTGTCTGGTAGCTTCTTATTACGTTGTGGCCCTAGCGCACTATTATTCATCTGGATAGTCTTACTAGCCTGCTCCAGTGTGGCTACTTCCTCAGCGTAACGCATCTCCATAATATTATCAGCTACTCCACCCCACTGACGCTGCATGTCTCTACGATAGCTGTCCACCAGCTGAGGGGTAGGTTCAGGCATAAAGTCAGCAAGAAGGCCAGCGCGACGTAAATCACTATTAGCGCGCCACTCATTAAGAGCAAAGTCACTATCAAACAGCCCCTGTTGCTTAAAGAAGTTCTCTGCCTCATTAGTACGTACAATTGTGATATCGTTCCCATATTTATCTCTCAGACTATTAATCCGACGGGACAGAGTAGCATCGTCTGGACCACCCACAATACCACGTTTGAACCCGTCTAGTTGCCCACCTTTAGTGGGAATAACAAAGGCAGCGTGACGATAGCGGATAGGGTCCAGAGCACCAGGATATAGTACGTCAGGGTTAATATTACTATCCAATCCTTTGAGCCCAGCAATCATCTGCTTACCTTTAGCATTGATATCACTATTCACTTTCACGGATGCACGCCAGTAATCGACGACTTCCTTATTCTGAATAGTAATAATATCCTCACTCACTAGCGCATCCAGTCGGTCACGCATAGGCTTGGATATACGACCTGCATTAACAATGGTATCAATTGCATCCATTATCTCTACAGACCAGATAGTATTGTTCTTTGATGCTGCATTCATTACTATATTCATAGCAGGCATTTGCATCAGTGCATTGATATTACGTTGTGCTACCTCCTCAGCTACTCCTGCACGACGTGCCATAAGGTCTGCTATTACAGAGTCTGGCTGGAAGTCAGGAGTGAATGTGTAGAATTTCTGTCTCAGTTTAGGGTCCAGTACTGCTGCTTCTGCTAATGCTTGTGGCTTGGCTTTGAGTGCTAACTCTACTGGTTCCATGGTTAGTGCAATGGCATTATTACCAGCTGCGCGTAGTTTGTTATGGGCTTCCCCTACTAGTTGCGCCCACGACGCGCCGCTTCCATAGTCACTATTGGCAGACCGTAACAGTCCGGCAGCATCAG
The DNA here is from genome assembly GCA_002722775.1 of Rhodospirillaceae bacterium. GTDB lineage: Bacteria > Pseudomonadota > Alphaproteobacteria > Thalassobaculales > Thalassobaculaceae. The sequence goes on along the minus strand of PBMU01000004.1, from coordinate 109,683 downwards.
TGCTAGCCCCAATAGTAGAAGCGTAGTTAATACCACTTTCAATTTGTGACTCCGGCATTAGCCCAATTAGTTTAGGGTCCAAGGAGAACAGGAAGTCATTAGTATTAGCCACTGCATGGCTTTGGGCTTGAGCAATAGCGGCACGACTATCCAGTAATCCACGTACTTTATCTGGGTCTGTTACTTCGGTGCGATTCTTGTAATGCATCTTCATAACAGTAGGACGAGCAGGGTCGTAGTTCTGAGACCAAAATGCAGTCCCAGTACCACGGCCTTGAAACGTAGCATAGTCTTCACTGACATCCACTATACGGGCAATGTCAGATACGCTATACTTGCTGTCAGGATTATTACTAATATCAGCAATAGCTTTCTTTTTGTACTGCTGGTAGATGCCTTTAAGGCGGTCGATGCTATCTCCAGTACCACCGAAAGTAATTGTATTAGAAATCCCCTTAGGGCTTTTGATTGTAATAGCGCCTTTAAATTTACCATCTTGTGCTGCCTTAATTACCTTGTTAATAGCATAGAAGTTCGTCCAATCGACTACTAACTTTTCCGTTGGTCTCAGCTTCTGTTGGGATGCTGCATAGTAATGCGCCGATGCAGTAGTAGGGTCAACCTCCAATACATTGAACGCATCGTTAATCTTAGTAATACCTTGTGAGTGATGTACACCTCCTCTTCCCATTGAGACTTTACCAGTATCCCGTATCGTAGGAGTACGGTCACTGAGGTTGAACATGTTACCAGTCTTGGTATCCAGCAGTGCTTCACTGTAGCCCAGACGAGTCTTGAGTGCACTGTTACCCGCGAATATCTGATACGCAGTCTTACCAACTTCTGCAGCTTCCTTAGCAGTACGAGGATTAGTAAGAGCATTATAAGCATCTGCAATCAACTGCTCTGGGTCACGTAGTCCTTTCTCTACTGCTTCAAGGTACGCATCCATTTCTGCAACTTCTTCTATCGCCTGTCTACTACGACCAGCCGCAGCGGCGTTAGCTTTGCGTACTGTCTCAGACCGTGCTACCAGATTCCACGCACCCTTATTAACCAGCTTAGACAGAGATACCAGCTCCTCTACCAGATTGGCATTGGCTGCATTACTGAATACATCCTTGAGCGCAGCAGCAGGAGCATAGGCCAGTTCGTGACGCAGCAATTCTGTTACTTCCTCAGGAGTACCATTCTGGAACACACGGTCACGCAGTTCGATACCAGTAACCTTAGTACCATCCTTCTCCGTATGCACCATAGCACTGTTGTAGTCCATCACATTATCACGCAGGTATGCTTTCTGCTCTGCACTACCAGTCCATTCCTTGCCATAGGTACGCTTACCAACACTATCAATCCATCCATCCTCTTTGAGGAATGATGTTGGTATTGCAGCGGGGTCAAACAGAGTATCAATCTCTTCTGGATGGGTAATGCGTTCCAGTCCTGATAGTAAGTTATGCCGACCTTCTGGAGTAAGCTTGTTAGGGTCCAGTAGTATATCCAACACTTCATTGGTCAGGTTGTTATCAATGTTCCCATTGCGTGCACTACGCTCTCCTGTCAGTTCTGCAACAGTCTTATACAATTCATCCTTAACAGTAGCATTAATCCTTTCCCCTTGCACAGACAGACCTTGTGCATTAGGACCATAGACGCCAGTATTAACTTCCCCTAGCGATTTGAGATTAGCATCATAGATACGTAGCTGCTCTGCTATCCGGTCACCTGCCAAGATGCCTAGCGGATTACGCTCACTATCAATAGCACCAAACTTAAACAGTTCTGCTACCTGTTCATCACTGTCCTTCATGATAGTCTTGAGTGTCTGGAACTTGATAGCAGTGTTGATAACACCACCAATACCAGTACCGAATATTAGACCTGCACCATAAGTACCAAGGTTCTCGCCAATAGCTTCGAAGTAGGTTAGGTCATCCTTCGTTAGTGATGGGTTCTGCACATTAGTAGCAAGGATAGCAGTCTCCATAAAGACGCCTTCTACAGCGGCCTGGTGGAAGCCTTCCTTGGATGCTGCTAGTATTTGCTGGCCACGACTACGAATATCCAATGCATCCGCCTGAATAGCCTTACGCAGTTTGTTTGCCTGACTAGCAGGTACCAGTGCCTGACGCAGTCCTATCATCAACGGTGCAGTACTCTCAGATGCACGTAATGCTTGCTGGGCTGCACGCGCTCCTTTCAGCCCTAGAGTAGCAGGTATGAGTGAGGATACTACGAAGCCTACACCGTCTACCAGTGTCTGATTCTCCTCGTAGTATGCATGTGCATTATTGAATCCCCACGACTCCAACTGCTCACCAGTATCAAGCTGGTCGATATCAGCACCAAACACATTGATAAGAGAAGTAGCAGTATTGATAAGTCCAATACCACCACTCAGCAATGAGGAGCCAATACCGTACTTGGCAAAGTCTACTATCTCTTCACCAAAGCTAGGGTCATCATCGTGTTCCAGTGCCCGTACGTACGAGCTATTACTTTCATAACGTAAGCTCATTAGAAGCTCCTCCATTGCGCACCAGAAGCTGAGATTGGGTTACGCTGTCTTGCTTCACGGCGACGCAAACCATTAGTCAGCAGTTCCAGTATATCACCTTGATTAGTAATATCCAGCTTGCGGCCAGTCTTAGTACCACTGAACCATGTACTACTATCCATACTATCCACATCACGAATGATAATGTTGTCCAGTGACGTCATACCATTCTGGCGCGTAGCAATACCAGCACGTGTCTTGTAGTAGATAGCCATGTCAGCAGCAGTCTGCTTAGCCAGTGCCAATTGAGACGCCATAGTACCGTCACCTTGTTCACTTGCCCGCTTGATAATAGAGGATACTGCAGAGTCCATAGTAGCATCTACTGAGCCTGCTGCATCATTAGGCTTAATGGTCAGGTCTATATCAGCATAGGTACCATCAGTAATACGCTCCATCACGTCGGAGGGAATAAGCTGTACTAGGTCATGGTCTGGATTCTGCTTGATGTATTCCTTAAGGTCAGACATTTCCAGTACACCAGCAGAGATAGCAGTAGTAGCATCCTGCTTCGCAGTACGATTAATCTCTGTCATTAAGCGTGCAATACGCGGAGCATCATTCATATCATCTAGTGATAGCTTCGCGGCCTGCCGTTGCTTAATCTCCTCATCAATAACATCCTTATCCTTAGGATTATCAAACTTACGTTGTGTTAGTTTAGCAATCTCTTCATCAATACTACCATTGTAGGTAGCCACAGCTTTCTGAGCGCCTGCCAATACTGAATCATCCTGCGTATTAGTAGGCATATTGCTTGGACTATTGCGCTTGGCCATAGCAGTGATTAGCTTGTCCTTAGTATTGATAGTGGCTGCTGACCATGCCATATAGGACGCAACCTCAGCATTCTTGAGATTGAAGCCTTGCTTGTAGATAGCAGCCTTAAAGGTAGTCTTACCTATCTCCTCTTCACGACCGGCCATACGCAAGTAGTCAGCGAACTTATCTTCCTGTACTGCAAGGTATTCTGTCTCACTGGCATAATCCTCGCGAGCCTTACGCATCTTATCAACTTCATTAACAGCATAAATCTGACCTAAAATACGCTGAGTATCCTGCTGTGTCAGTGCTCCCTTCTTAAGCTCCAACTCCATATTATTAATGGCAAGCTTAACCTGGTCATCACTAAGACCAAGCTGTTTTCTGTATCCTTCCAGCTTAGCATCAGTAATCTTAATCTTCCCTGCTACATCATTATACATATCAGTAGCAACAGCCACCTTACGGTCCACTTCCGCTTTCTGTTCTGCGGATAGTGACTCTTCAATCTTAGTATTAGCTGTGATACTAGCGAAGAGTTGTTGTGTTGCTGCTGCTGTAAGCTGCTGGCGGTTCTGGCGTAGTGCGTCTGCTCTTTGCATTTCTTGAAACGCAGGCTTAACAAACAGCTCCTCCCGCACTGCGCGCATAAAGAAGTTACTGTTCTTAGCCTTTTCCACTTCTGCTAGATATGCATTCTCAGCCTCAATATAGGCCTCATGTATCTTATTACGCTGCTCAGTAGCACGAGTGCCACTAACCTTATCCTGATACTGTTGGATAGCGCCGGGATTTCTAGCGGCGGCACGAGTCTGGATACCAGCATCGACGTTTGCTTGCTCAATATTAGCCTGCGTTACTTCCGCTTGTGATGCTGCTAACTCTTCCAGTAGCTGCTCCCGCTGGTCCAGAGTAGTCTCTACGCTAGAAGTCACTTCCGCATTTTTAGCCTGCGCACTAGTCACTACAGTCTGTGTCTGCTCAATAACAGTATTCAAGTCTGCAGGCTTAGTAACAGGAGTCACCGGATTGGCGATATTAGCCAGTAACTCTTCTTCCAGTAATGCGCGTTGTTGGTCTAAAGTTATCATACATTACTCCTTAGATTGGTGACTTAGTAGGGTCCAGTGGCATATCCAATGCTGGATTGTTAGGGGTAGTACTCTGTGCCAGTGCAGTTGCCAATGCGCTAAAGTCTGCAGAACCACCACCTCCAGATACGCCGCCACCAGCGCCTCCGCCGATAGCAACACCCGGAGTACCCTGTGCCATTTGCGCTAGTATGCCTGCAATACCTCCCCCAGCTGGGACGCCAATACTAGGACCTGTACCTACTACTGGAGTAGTCCCTGCGGCGCTGGGTTGTGCTGCCAGTAGACTATCAATGGTAACCTGTCCAGTATTAACTAAGTCGCCCAATGCACTACCTCTCACAGGACGTGTAGAATCATTAGGATTCTGGTACTGGTCACTCAGTGATGTCTCAGACTGGCTGGACTTTTCTGAGCTAGAAGCAGTTGTATCCTCAGTAGACTCCGTGTTGGTAGCCGTAGACACTTGGTCAGTGGTACTGGTAGACTGGTTAGTCTGCTCCTGAGTATTAGACTGACTTGCCACCTGCTCAGTTTGAGAACCAGTGGTGCTAGTATTACCTGTCTCAGTCGCCTGATTGGCAGTCTGTTGCTGCGTCTGTTGCTGCTGCGTAGTGAGTGCTGCCAGAGCTTCCTGAATCGCCTGCTCCTCTTGCGAAGATTGCGTAGTAGTCTCTGTACCTTGCTGACTAGCACCAATCGCTGCCAGTAACCGTTCCTGCTGCGCTGCCTCTTCCTGCAATTGTAGTGATGCTCCAGCTTCGGCGGCCTTCGTATTCAGGTCGTTCTGGAGAAGCACTGACGTGGTATTATCAAAGGTACCAGTATTGGCCTGATTATCATTGATAACACCTTGGCCTTCCCGCAGTACTCTCTGCATAAGGCTCTGTACTGCTGCCTGCACATTGGGATTAGACTGTGTAAGCTCAGTAATAATACCATCCAGTGACGCATTAGCCACGTCAGAGCCACGCTGCACATTACCCTGCACAGTACCAGTTGTAGTACCTGTAGTGCTAGTTTGCTGGTCCGTGGCCTGTGAGCCTGTGGTGCTGGAATCAGTAGTACCTGTCTCACTGGTGGCCGTAGTCTGTTGCTGGTCCTGCTGTGAGGATACCTGAGACTGTTCCTGACTCTGAGTAGCACTATCATTCTGTGTAGTACTTGAGCCAATGCTGCTAGCATTCTGTTGCTGATTTACAAACTCACTTAGTGATGCAGACTGAGTCTGTTCAGCAGAACGCTCCAACTCACTGAGTAATTCATCAATACCAGTGATACGAGTTGGAGTCTCTGCTATATCTTTGTTGGCTGCATTGGTACGCTTGTTGGCTGCATTACTAAATACGCCATTTACTAATGCTCCACCTACTGCTGCTGTCGCATAAAAAGCCATGATTATTCTCCTGCTAGAGTACGTACAATTTCATCAGGGTCAGTCAGGTCAGTAGCATGGATAGTAACCCATTCTACCTCTGTGACAGTAAACACTGCACGCTTATCACCAGCCATTACATTGAGTATGTAGGGGGCTGAGTAGTATGCAGTTCCTTGCTTACTGTGTACGGCGACTTGGCCCTTCAGTACTATTGCAAGGTGATTGTGTTTGTGCTCCCGTCCCACTGCCAATGCCTTGGGCGGAAGTGTTAGTTTGCGAAGGTAAAGACCATCACTGAAGAAATGGTCCACCGGTAATTCTGATTGTGGTAAAGCTGAGACTAGCGCTTGCAGTGCTTTGACAGAGGCATTTTCCGTAGCCTGTATCTTAGTAGCAATTGCTGTTTCTGGAGCAGGTTCAATATTTGGCATAATATTATTCCTCGGTTGATATAACTGTGGTAGTTTGACCAGTAATAAACTGTAATGCTAGATGTCTAAACTGGTTAGTAACTTCTACTTCGTACGTGAAGTCCTGCGTACTAGTATTAGTATCTGTGAATGTAAATGTAGCACCTCCATCCTCATACAAAGTCTTTGTAGTTCCTACTTCAGGGTCTTGGATTACTGTAGTAGTTAGAGTAGTATTAATATTCTTTGTATCTAGCTGAACTCTAGAACCACCATTCAGTCTGCGATACAAGGTTACTGTACCTCCAGCTACTGTACTTGTACTATCTGACCCTGACGTGGAATCACTGTAGTAGCCTGCCCATACACATCCCCATACAACAGTTTTACTGCCACCATTGGTAGAGAAAGGGCCAGCCTCCACAGATACGTTAAGAGCTTTGCTAGTAGAGCGTGCCGCATTTCGTAAGATTCCTGCCGAGAGATTCCCTCCGAAGTAAGAATTTCCCGCGTTGTCCAACCATGATATAGTAGCATTAGCCTTAGTAAGAGCGCCATAGTTGGGGGCCCCTCCAGTAAGAATAGCAGGACCTTTCCACTCTATTAGTGAGTCAGGCCCAAAAGGAGTACTATTCTGCACAATCATAATACTTCCTATTATCTCTACCTTACCACCGCGTAGTGTAGCACCCTGTATTAGCTTACCATCCACAGCATCAGCAGTAAGTTTGCTAGCACTAATAGCCCCATCTACAATCAGATTAGCATCCTTCATCTTACGGATACGGATATTAGTAATTACCAGTGTTCCTACAGAGTGGTCTACCCATAGTTGAAATACGAATCTAGTAGTGAGTGCTGCTGTGATGATATGACTCTCATTCTTCCAGCCTCCGCCAGCAGTAAAGGCAAAGGCAGTTACAAAGGCCTCATTATCTAAGGCGTCCCCTATTCTGAATTTACCGCTACCAGCAGTACCATTGTAGTCACTAGAGGCCCAGTAATCGAACTCGATACGTATTTTATCTCCTGTCTGCACTGCCATATCATTGTTGAGATATATACGGCGCTTATTATAAGGACTTACAGGATAACAAATCAGTACATTCTGGGCTACATTAGCATCATATCCAATAGATGCATTAGCTGCTGATAGTCCTGTCCATGGTTGGTCATTAGGGTCTGCAAAGTCACTGCCAGCGGCAAAGTTCTCAAAGTCTCTGATAGCCAAGAAACCTGCAGTGATAGAGTTAGCCACTAGTTGGTCAGTTCCTACACTATTAGCTGCTAGCTGGCCTGTGCCAATGGAGTTTGCTACTATCTGTCCCGCACCAATACTATTAGCTGCAATCTGTCCTGCCCCTATAGAGTTCGCCACTATTTGGCCTGCCCCAATAGAATTAGCTGCAATTTCATCAGCTCCGATAGAGTTGGCTACTATTCTATCTGCTCCGATGGAACGGAACGCTAATTCATTACCAGTAATTGTCCCTGCTACTATCTTCCCTGCCGTTATAGAGTTGGCCGCAAGCTGGTCGGCTCCTACAGAATTAGCTGTTAAATGTCCAGTGCTAACAGCATTAGCTGCGATATGAGCTCCAGTAATAGTCTCCGCTACTAGCTTAGACCCTGTGATAGAGTTAGCTACTATGTTGTCTGCACTTACAGAGTTGGCAGCAAGCTTATCTGCAGTAACAGCGTCACTTGTTATATGACCTGCTGATATGGTATTCGCTGCTATCTCATTGGCACCTACTGCATTCGCTGCTATCTTACCCGCAGTTATTGCCTCTGCCGCTATCTTGGCACTTGTAATAGCATTGGAGGTAATCTTATCTGCGCTGACAGAATTAGCAGCCAGTTCATTAGCAGTAATAGCATTAGACGCAATCTCGTTGGCAGTCAGGGCGTTCGTGGCTATACGGTCCGCAGCAATAGAACGTGCAGCAATTTTACCAGCGCTCACAGCACCTGCCGCTATTTTTTCCGACGTAATAGCCAAGGCTTGAAGATTGGCAGTACTTACAGCACCCGCATCAATCTTACCTGCAGTTACTGCGTTAGTAGCAATCTTGCCAGCAGTAATAGCATTAGCTATAATCTTCGCAGAAGTCACTGCGTTGGCAGTTATCTTATTCGATGTTACTGCATTGGTAGCTATAGCATTCGCTGTGACCGCACCAGCTTTAATAGCACCCGCCTCTACTGCATTTGCAGCAATGTTTACTGCTGTTACGGCGTCTGCTCCAATTTTACCAGCAGTTATTGCTCCTGACAGAATATGGTCTGATATCACAGCATTACTGGCGATTAGTCCTGACGTAATAGCTTCTGATGCGATAAGACTAGTGGTAACTGCACCTGCAGAAATAAGACCTGTTGTGATAGCACCTGCTACAATCTTAGGAGTAGTAATAGCACCGTTAGAAATCTTAGTTTCCGTGACTGCGCCTAACGCTATCTTGTCTGCCTCTATAGCAGCGTCTGCAATTTTAGCAGCAGTTACGGCATCATTGGCTAATATTGAAGCATTCACAGCTCCATTGGCCAGAGCCGCTGTTCCTACAGCATTTGCTATTATCTGTGAAGCTCCTACTGCACCGTCTGCAATAGCATCATTAGTCACAGCATTAGTAGCAATAAGTGCGCTAGTGATAGCATTCTCTGCAATCTTACTGGTAATTACAGAATTAGTCGCAAGCTTGGCAGCAGTCACTGCACTAGAAGCCAACTGTCCTGCTGTTACTGCTCCGGATGCCAGTTGCCCTGTACCCACTGCTCCGTCTGCAATAGCATCATTAGTAACCGCGTTTAGGGCTATCTTAACCGATGTTACTGCGCCTTCTGCTAGACCGTTGGCCTCTATTGCACCTGTGGCCACCTGTAGCGCATTAACTGCTCCATCAGCAATTTTAGCAGTAGTAATCGCTTTAGGGGCAATATTAACAGCCTCTACAGGGAACAAACCTTGTACTGCATCCAGCTCCTGCTCCACAGTATCAACAGCCAACTGTACTGCTGGAATAGTGTTGGTATTGATATCTACTACTGCATCATCTACAAGTTGCAAGTCATCTGCTAGGTCAGGCAATGTGACAGTATTTAATGTATTCAGGTCCGATTCAACAGTATCAAGTCTACTATTGACAGCAGGTAATGTAGTATTATTAAGGGTCGCTATGTCATCTTCTGCGTCTTGCAGGTCCTGCTGTACTTGTGGCAGTGTGACAGTATTAAGAGTACTAATATCTGCCTGTGCATCTGACAAGTCTTGCTGCACCTGTGGCAATGTAGTACCGTTGAGGTATGCTATATCATCCTCAGCGTCCTGTAAGTCTTGTTGGACTTGTGGTAATATTACAGTGTTCAGGTTAGTAAGGTCATCATTCAACCCTGCCAGTATAAGCTCTGCAGCGTCTAAATCATCATCTACTCCCTGCAAAGTAGTATCAAGAGTCTGCAAATCCTGCTGAAGTCCGGGCAACGTGACAGTGTTGAGCGTATCAAGGTCACCATCCAAGACTATTAGGTCGTTATTCAAATCTACTAAGTCCTGCTGTAGGCCTGGTAGTACTACGGTGTTGAGGTTGCCTAGGTCACTGGTATTAGCATCCGTATCAGTACGCAGTCCTGCGAGCTGACCATTGATGCCTGGGATACTGGTATTGATTATGTTGGCTACCTGACCATTCAGCGTACTGATATCACCAGTATTAGTATCCACATCACTGCGAAGCCCAGACAGTAGACCTGTGTGAGTTGTCAGTGTCTGATTGATGGTATTGATGCTCTGCAGATTGGTATTACTGCGTGTGTTCACAGTACCAAGCAGTGGCTCCACAACATCTAGACGTCCTTCTGCACTATCCAATCTAGTCTCGGCGGCATCAAGGCGTCCATTGCTAGTCTGGAATCGTGAATCTACACTCGTAGAAAGGGCTGCTAGTGCTTGGTCATTCGCAATAACATAAGCATCATACTCTCCCTCTAGTGTGTCTAGGTCCTGCCGCAGACCTGCAATGGCAGTACCAATATCTTGCTGAATCTGCGCATCCAGTTCCTCCAATGCCTTGGCAGTAGTCTCCCTCAGCAGAGCAGTCTTAGTCCATAACTCTTGTAGCTGAGGCCGTGCATTATTATAATCAAACGGCAACGCAGCATTAAGAGGAATCAATGTCAGGTCATAAGCCATAATAGTTCCTAAACGAGAATACCACTATCAACACGAGCTTCGATAGCAGTGATATCAAAGTAATTACCCTGTACCAGAATGCGAATATCATCACCTTCCAGGCGTCCATAGTAGCGGTCATCTAATGGATTATACAGGAATTCCAGTAGTGCATCTTCACTGTAGTTAGCGCAGTAGCCAAAGACACGTGCTCTGGTGGTAGAGTTTGCGTCATAATTGGCATCATCTTTATCATACCGGTCGGTCTTACCAATCAGCTTGATGCTATCCAGTATGGTAGCTCTACCAGCATGCAAGGATATATCTCCTACTACAAACTCTGACATATCATACTCACGAGTACCTGTCAGTATTTCTGTATCCGCTTTAGTAGCAAAACTCAATACATCGAAGCTAGCATCATTGACAATCTGACGCAGTATTAGGAAGGATGCAGGTACTGCACTAGCCTTAGTCTGTAGGAATAGGTCTGCAGTAGCATTCTTATCAGTAATACGAGGTGTCAGGCCAATAATGTCCCCAACCACCAGTCCAATACCATTATCCGCGAAGTCGTAGATATACAGCCTACCGTCACGTCCATCACTAGGATTAGTGAGGATGAATAGTTTAGTACCATACGCATACAGTCTGCGAATCTTGAGTCTATTAGTCTCCGGATTGGCATTAGTATTAATCTGCATAATACGGCACGTATCCTCCACTCGCCACTCTTCATAGTTATTCTCTATGAATGTACTAATATTGGAAGGCAGTGGTGTTACTTCGGACTCTGTCACAGCGGATAGTCCGCCTACTAACACGGCATAGTGAACTGCACTAGTCTCCGAGCGCACAATCAGAGGCTCGTTACCTTGCATTACCAGTCCAGTACTATTCTTAACTTCGGTGAATGTAAACGGCGACGCAGTGCTTCCAGTGTACCGACCTAAGACAATGTTATCCCGACAGTATATCAGGAAACCACTGGCACTAGGAAGTACCGCAAGGATATCACCACGCAATTCAGCAATAGCAGTGGACCCACCAGCATTATCAGCAGGCGTAAAATCATACGGGTCAATCGGACTACTCCAATAAAGTCGATTGCGGGTAAAGAGTAACATGTAGTTCTGGTAGCTGGATACAACCTGAGTAGCAGCCAGTACACTGGTACCGATTCCGTAGAGGTCGTAGCGAGTAATCTCACCTGTTACCATATCGTAATCGAAGAATTGTCCCGGTGGCACATCCCCTGAGCCAGCATTAGGATGTTGCACTCTACTAGTAGTTCCATAGAATACAGCTCCAGGTAGTGCTACAAACATCGTACGGTTCTGGAATACTGTGGCAAAACTGAACTCGTAGAGGTTAGGTGTGTATATTGTGAATGCCAGTTTGAACTGATTACCAGAGGCAGTATTACGCAGATAGACATCTGTACTACCAAGGTCATCCTTCTTATCCAACAGCATATACCACACGTTACCCTGCACATCTATGACACTAGTCAGCTCTGTACTAGGACCGAATTCCAGTAGTACTGTAAGGTCATTATCATCCAGGATAGGCACTTGCACTTCAGAATCAAAGATACTAGAACTGCGAATACCCCGAAAAGTACTGAGTGTATTCTGGTGATACAGTACTCGGGGCATATCAGTATCCTGCAACTGGTTGTACACAGATTGGATGTCACCATCATCAACCTGCGTACGCTCCAGTACAGTAGTAGGCTTTACGCCAAGTTTAATTGTCTTTAGCACTTTCTTTTCTCCTTGCTGCTACTATGTATTCCCGCATAGCTTGAACACTAGCTTCCAGTGTTGCTATACGGTCACCGACAGCTTTGAGGTCTTTGTCTGCCTGTCCCGCAGTATAACGGTCGTCAGTCTGAGAACGAATCCGTTCCAGTAGTCTTGCCTCAGTCTCATTCAGTAAATCTTGGCGCGCTCCCTGAAGTTGTAGTACATGTACCGCTGCAGTAGTCTCAGTGTTGAAGTGTAGTTGTGCTTTGAATCTTGCTTCAAAATCTGACCGCAACTCTTCAATCTTATAGTCTGCTAACTTAGTAGCCCAGACAGTACTAATGCCCGTAGCTATGATAGCCCCTACTGCTATCACAAACACCTGCATTATTCCCTCCTTAATAACAATGCTAGTAGTCCGGTCGCCTGACTGGCTATGTGGCGTGTGTTCTTGTGCGTTAGACATGGTATCTCCTATTCTTATTGGTAGTGGTATGCAATGGGTTGAGCGTAGCCCCCATAGTAGAGGGCTTCGGTGTTATCAGAGTTTAGCAACCCAATCACGTATTACTGGGTCAAACACGTTTGCTACTGCCAATCTTGACGGATGGTTCAGTGAATTGCCCCCGACTGAGTGGTTTCCCTTCTGCCAGTCGCCCTGCTCTGGCCCTCCCAGCAAGAAGCTATCATCTGCTAATTGCGCTGCAAATGGAGTTGCTTGCTCTTCCAAGTCGCAGACAATGTTAGTAGCAGCCGCAGTATTAAGACCAAAGGATACATTACCAACCGTGTCAGTTTGCTTGTGTACAAATTTACCCACTAGCGCACCGTCACGATAGATTGCAATCCATACTCTGTTAATACGAACATCCCACACCTCCGGGGTAGATGCTACGGGCGCTGTCGTTGCAAACGTTATTTCAGCAGCAGCTATAGGCCGCTTTTTGATGCTTATGGTGCTTCCAATGCGCTCTATATGTATGCAGCCATTGTCTGGGTCGCCTGTATACACCGCCGTTTGTATTAGCCAGTCTGCCTGATTTGTGATTGGTGTGAATGTAAATGCGAATCTAGCTCCGGCATAAGCTCCTTCTTTAGTAATTACACCATTAGTGCCTGTAGCTACAGTCATAGAATCGTCTGTCAGTACACTTGGGTCTCCTGACTGTGTCCACAGTGCTATAGATGCCTGACGCTGCGCAACAGTTTTAATTGGGTCTACATTGTACCGTACTGCTCTCCACGCTCTTCCTACATCTAGTAGGCCGTAGCCATTATACATCGCATACCATCGTATATAGTCACTGAGTCGGCTAATTTGAGAGAATCCATCAAAGTCGGATTTTGGTAACATTTCAGTAACCAATAAAATGCTTGGTGTAGTAGCCCATCCCAGCGCATCATTAATGGCATTGTTTAGATAGTTCTGGTAGATATACGGATGGTCACGGTCATTCATGCCATGCGCTAGTACGAACAAATCAGGAGCAGTAGCTTCTGCTGCATCCTTCCACGACTGACCTACGGTTGAGCCACTAGGCCATGTATCAGGATTAGCAGCGACATAGTAACCACTTGCAGTGTCAGAAGGCTCACTAGCCATGCCTAAGAAGGATGCATTGTTGTAATTAACAAGATTACGACCACCTAGTCCTAAGTTATGCCACGTAAAATCTACCGCAGGGTATTTGTATTCCATGTACTGCTTGAATCTGTTTACCCATGTATTACTATTTTCGTTCTCTGCTGTACCTACAGCTATAGAGGTCCCGACAAAAGTAACAGTGCAGCTACCTGACGCAATAGCAGTGTCAAACTGCGACCTGTCCCATATTGGTTGCAGGTCTGTTGCTAGCAATTTTGCAATGTTAAGGTTAAGGTCATTACCAGCGTACTTCTGCAAAGGAACAGCACTAACAGCATTACCTGACACTGTCAGCTCTCTTGTCCCGTCTGCACATACTACTCGAATGATATCGTTATCTTCCAGTCCTACGGCGTCTTTCCAGTACGAAGCTTCAGTAATTTGGGCAAAGGAGTTAACAGTAGTATAAGACCAAATGGACACACCACCATTAACATCCTTGCCAATCAGCTCCAGGCGCTTAGGATTAAATCCTTCTGCTAGTACTGAGATGCTGGTAGTAGCAGTAGCTTCATTGCCTTGTGAATCTGTTACTGTCACACGGAATTGCACTACTGAGTCCGAGCCTACCCGTGGAGCACGCTGCTTACTGCTGTAGTTTGTAGCATTGCCAATGTTAGCACGAGGCCCCCTGACATGCTCCCATAGCACGGAAGCTAGTGGATAGTCATGTTCGATTACTGCCATTTCCAGTGTGTGATATTCCCCAGAAGCAACAGACGTTTGTGATTTTGCAGTGACTACGAAAGCCATAATAGTAATCTCCTAGATATTAATAATGATGCACTATAAGTAGTACACTTAAAACCGCCAATATACTGTATGCTCAAACTGGCACACCGTAACATCTATTGCTCCACTGGCATCTTCCCACTCCCATTCTATAAATGGAATTAAGTACCTGTTGTACAATGACAGCTCTGTAGATGAGAATGGGTACTGAGTGCGAACTTGCTCGCCTTCCATTAGTGTTATATACCATCTACTATCAGCACGATTGTAACTAACCCATAAATCCAAAGCGTAGTGCTCACCAGGGTTATTAACAGTGTAATTAATCGGTTTTCTTGTTTTTACATTCCCAGCTATTCCTACCATAGAAGACCCTTCCAGTTCCCCATAGGCTGGCGGAAGGTATTCTACATATGCGCCTTCATTGCCAACAGTAGGATGAATAAAGCCAAAACGAAACCTTCTGGTTGTTTGTCCAGATGTAGCATTAGAGCCTCCACCTATTACTCGTGCCTTTAGATGTAGCGCTTCCACATTACTAGTAATTAAATTTGCTTGAGAATTACGTACAGCAATCTTACCTAATGTAGTGCGCGATAGAACTTTTCCTAATGCTCCGTCGACATTATCTGCAATGGTAACACCTGTCCAGTCATCAGTAGTAGGTATGTCAATTTTTGCAGGAAGTCCATCACGGTCAATATTACCACCAATAGTCTTTTTCAGTCTGCTGGGTTCAATTAATTTCCCAGACATATCAAAACGTAACATTATAAAACCTCCATCAGTCCAAACCCACCGTCACCACCGCCTTGACGATACACTACATACATTCTGCCTTGCCACATAACAGCACTGCCCAATTGGTCTACTCCAAGTGTCTGGTCTTCCCATGCCTGTAGTGGCGGGGTTATATCCACAGCCTTGCCTAGTGTTACTCCATCGCTACCAACACGGAAGGCACATATTTTACCCATAGGAATTTCTGCACCACCGGACGCTCCAGCCCCTGCTGGTGCAATCAACCATAGCTGGTTATTATAGACAACAGTGGCGCCTGAGTTATGCTTAATCATCCAGTTCTCTGGGTCAAAGCCTTCTAGATGTGCTAGTAGGTGTTGCCCGTTTTGTAATACTTGCGGATGTGGCTGGTAAGTCAGGCCATTATTATAAGAAGTATAAAAAGCCTTTCTACTATTATCAGTTCCACCGTATAGCCCGAATCCATACCAGCCACCGTCATAGCGGAAAGGTTTGAAGTAGCCCGTATGCCCGTCACCTGCATTATTGGTATAATACTCTGGAATAGCTACTCCGATAACTGTCCATGTAGTGGGAGTGCCATCGGCATTTGTAACGCGGTCAGCAGTAGCTACTAGTGTAAGCTGGTTGATATATCCGGGAACAAATTTAAGTTGATAGTACTGCAGCCAGCGTGAGTTAACTTCATCCCATACCACGCTGGGAGTCTCATGCTGCTCTCCTCCAGTAACATCATCTCGAAAGACCATACCATGATGCTTCCATGGCCCTAAGGGTGTAGGAGCAGTAGCCATCCATGTTCCCGAGCCTACATGGTTGGAGTGGTCCGTAGCCCAGAATAGCGCATAACCTTCCTCGCCACTAACAGATAAATCTACAAGATAGGGCCACATTAGTGAGCTTGCGCTCTGGTCCGCAGGGAGTAGTAGGGGGTTTGTATCCAATTTACGTAATGTGGGATATTCTCTGTTTCTTCCTTGCCCTTGGGTAGCTACTGCTACTTTATTCTGTATACTATTGATGTGTTGAGCTGCTCCTCCAACCAGTTGTAGCTCATGAGGACCATCAGCGCAATGCACCTTAATAATATCAAACGGTTCCAATCCTATGGCTGAGTCCCAGAAGCCTGCAGCAGTAAGCTGTGCCAGAGTATTGATACAGGTGTACGACCACAGTGATACTCCGCCATTCAAATCCTTACTGATTAAGTTCAGTTTGTCTGAGTCGAATGCTTCACCTTCGATAGTGATAGATGTAGTGGCTGTGGCGGTGGCGCCCTGAGCATCAGTAACAGTAACCTGATAGCCCACTACTGAATCTTCACCTACGCGTGGAGTACGTTGACGTGTTACTGATTTCGTAGGCTCTCCAATCTTAGTGGCTATACCACTAGTCTGTACCCATGCCACACTAGCAATAGGAGCGTCAAAGTCAATAACATCTACTCGCATACTATGGTACGTTCCTGACTTAACAGTACCTTCTGATGTCGCAGTCACTACAAAGGCCATGATAGTGTTCTCCTAGTAATGTACCCTACAGTTCTTCTTCTGTAGCATACGTATTAATAATATTCGGTATATCGACAGAGTACAGTGTGCGCTCTATCTGACTGGCAATATTCTCTTTACCATTAACACGCCAGAAGCGCGCTAAGGCCCAGTCCATGATTGCCTGTGGGTGACGCTCCATTAGCCATGTCTGTAGTGACATATCGGTAGTGTCAGGAAGCTGGTACCAGCTCATAAAAATCTTCGGGGGTATAATACTGCTGTAGATATATACTGCTGTATCCTTGGCATGGTAGTAATCAATCAGTGGACTACCGTCTATGCCATTCAGCAATGATTCGTCCTCTATTGGTGTATAGCAATCATTGTGAGTGGTCAGAGTTAGTGGCCCTCCTTCACTTGCTACTGGACGTATTACTGCTAGCTTAGTGCAGTTCTCTGGAAACGGTAGAGAAAACTTCTGACTAGTTAATCCGGATGTATCAGTAATAGCACTTCGTTTATCCCGAGAAAATAGTGCAGCGCTATGCAATCCTCTGATAGCTTCCTGTAAGCGACGTAGTAGTTGTGCGCGGTAAACTTCCATGCGCGTTTCCACTACTAGTGCGTCCAACATTTCTTGAAGAGTCATAAAACGCCTCGATGTAATAGATATAAAAAAGGCTTACTAAGCGAAAACCTAGTAAGCCAATGGTCCCACCTGTCGCTCACACGGTGTTAGGATTACATGCTACTGCTACAGCTAATTACGCTGCTGCATCCCGCAGGTTGTGAATGAAGCCCCAGGCATGAGGGTTCTTCAACTGAATAGTGAGCTCAGTAGTAAGAACACCGCCAGTGGCGTCAGTACCGTCAGTAGCCTTCTTATCTTCGTTGATATAGGTTACTTCAGTATCACGACCTTCCAGATAAGCGAAGTCAAAGCTGGATAGCTCCCCTACTACCATCAGCTTCTGCCAGTCTGGGAATGTGTTAAAGATTGGGTGTTCAATCAGGCGGATAGTACCGCGTGGTAGTACCAGAGTCTTAAACTTCAATCCGAAGTTAGTCTGACCATCAACAATCTGGTACTCGCCTGATAGACGACCGATGTCATTAACAACATTCAGTGCAGTTTTACCGCAGTAGGCTACTCGACTATTATCGCTAGAGCCGTCCATACGGGTGTCGAACAGTGGGTCAATCATGTCACGCAATTGCTTGAACGTGGTAGTAGCGCCAGCTTCCTTAATGTTAGTAGGCGAGTTTTCTTCTACCAGTTGCTCCAGACCTGCCATAGTATGTAACGGTTGACCGTTACGGATAGACTGGCCACGACGTGAGAAGAACGTAGCAAGCTCAATGTCACGAGCATGGAAGTTACTGGCATCACGTTTGTTTTCTGCAACAGTACCATCACCAACAATTTGCTGAACAGCTGCTAGTGTTTTGGACTGTGCCCAGCCATTACGGAAGATGTGAGTATAGTTCACATGGTTCACTGGCAGGATGGAGGTTGCAGGTGGCGTCGCTGAACCTTCTGCGTACGCATTACCGATAACAGCAAGCTTGGTAGTATCCGGAATAGCTGCCGCAGTAGTACCTTGGAAACCACGCACAACAGTAATGGTAGTAGCATCGGTAATGCCGGTTACCAGCAACAGTTCAGGCGGTGTGAACACTCCACCTACAAACGCTTTCGAGTGACGCAGGATATCATTCACTGTTACAGTAGAACTGTCCTGCACTGTCAGCGTAGTAGCTCCAACAGTAGCGGCGGCACCCATAGTGATAGCACCGAACTGCATGGTCTTAGACCAGTAGCTGTGAAGTGTTTGCAGTGCTTTGACTTTACGCGCTAAGCCACTCATAGCAAACAGAGGCGCCTCACCATTAGGGAAAAGGCGCGCAATGTTAGCAGCATAGGAGAGCTCCGCTAAGTCATTTGGTAAGTCATTGGTATTATAGAATTGCATTCTATTATCCTCTCTCTGTTATTACGATTTAAAGAACTCTCCAATAGAGCTTTTAGCTGGTCGCTGTTCTGGCGACGGAGTGTTGAATTGTCCCATTGCATCTTCAAAGAAGCGACGAGTAGCATCAACAATTTGCGCATTAGTAGCGTCTGGATACTGGGCCTTAAATTCCTGCATCTTAGACTTCACTAATGGCTGGAACGTTGGGTGTTTCAGTACATCTGACTCGATGTTATTGAACTCATTATTCAATGAGTGCTCATCGAAGATGCCCGGCAGAGTAGTATCACGGAACTGGTTAAGATGATGTTGTACACCTTTATTACTAATCTGAGTAGCGAAGTGCGCTGACATTGATGCGCCTGCTTGTACTGCCTGATTAATAATATCTGTTAGTCCAGAGAAGTCACCCTGTGCAAACGCTGCTAGTGTATCCTGACTAATTTCTGGTACAAAGTTCTGCTGTTGCAGTAGCTTAGAGTACTCAGCGTTAGTGAAGGAGAACGGGTCTAGTGGCGTTGGTTGTTGCTGTTCACCTTTACCGCTATTATCAGGTTTCTTCATATATTTATCAAGTGAGGACGGTCCTGCCTGAGGCCCTATAGAGAAGGGGCCAGTCTCCATACCATTAGTTGTCTGCGGCGGCGTAGGATTATTCGGCAGGCCACTAGGGTTACCACCAGTAGGCTGGTTTGCTTGCTGCTGTTGACGCATTGCCGCTTGGTCAAAGATGTTACCTTCATTACCACCGCTGAACGGGTCTGCACCAGCACTGAATGATGCATTGCTTGAAGGTACTGCTGTTGGGTGGCCACCTTGCTGGCCTTGTGAACTAAATTGACTCATGGGTATTACTCCTGATTGGCATTGGGGTTGTGGTTACTAACATTAATGCTGGATAGGTCTACTAGATACTCCAAGGTATCTATTACTGCCTCTATCCGGCGAATCTCTGTGATTGCTATTTCCTTACCTTCGGTAGTAGCATAATTACGGAGTAGTGATATCTGTTCTCCGCGCTTAGTTGCTACTAGTGCTCCTAGGAAGGCCGCAGCTTCGTCGGTAATGACGAATGCAGACTCGTCAATATTACCTTCAAAGGCTTCTACTAATTGTTGTGTGAGCTTACTGTTGTGGTGCATTTGCGCCTCCAGTTGGTGGTTGTCCAGCAGCTCCCGGAGTATTACCACCTTGGCCGCCATTATCAAATTGTGAGGTATCGAAACCAACACTACTGAATATGTAGTTGATTAGTCCTACTACGTCATACCGCTGCTGTAGCGCTGGAATCTGCATTACTAGGTTCAGCATAGTATTAGCAGTAGGCAGGTCCAGAATCTGGTCCTTATCAGTGAGGCCGTCTGCTAGTTTGAATTGCATTGCAGCTCTACGGATAGTAGCAGGGTTAACATCAATACGCTCACCGTTACGGTCGACGACAGTGGTTACTGGCTGGTACTGAATGATATTAGTCTTAATCATATGCTTCAGTGGTACCATTGCCACACCGTGCACTAGCTTAGCGATAGTACGCAGGTCGTCGTCAGCATTATTCATTACTTCATTGAACTCGCCCAGAGTCTTATTACCCTTCTGGAACTGGCCCTGCTGAGGACGATTGAATCCTACTGCTTCGTTGGCTAAGTTTGCCAGTACTGCCATTGTGTTGAGCCTGGTAGCGCCGTTGTCGTCACGGAATGGTATTGGTAGATAGGCATCGCTAAGACCGGGCTTTGCCATGTTGGTGCGTACTGCTATTTTAGCAGATGGATTAGTACCATCAATGTCCGTACGCTTAATACGAGCAGAGTCGAATAGTGCCCTGTCATCCAGTGAGCGCTTCATAGAGGCTAAGTGACAGTCCATGATAGCAGTACTAACATTCTGCATTGGTATCACTAGTTCTGCATAGGACTTAGTCTGCTCGCCAAGACCATCTTCCAGTACTTGAGTGTAGATGTCTGGTAGATAGGAGTGAGCATTCGCTAGTCGCTTGGCATAGATGATAGTATCCCAGTTCACCATGTATATCTGCCAGATTTGAACATCGTTCTCTGCTGGTACTTTCATGTTGAACATTGATGGTATGATACGTGCATTGAAGCGTACTACTTCATAGCGTGCTCCTTGATTCAGCTTTTCTAGCTTCTTCATTTGCATACTATCATTAATGCCCAGTTCGCGGAAAAATCCATTACCCCAGCCAAGATTCTGCTCTTCCTTATCATGTTCTGGTAGTACATCCGGCCGGCGATAGTGCTTACCACTAGTACTGGCTTTGCCCCATACATGCTCTTCGTTCATCACAGTATCATCACCAAGCTGCAAGTTCTGTATTAGCTTGTATAGTGCTACTTGTGACATACGCATAATCTCACCACTGAATTCACCCTTAGAGTGAACTTCGTTTAGTGGTACTGACGTATCGTAGAAAGAATTGTATGGGTCCTTCCGTCGTAGCACATTACCTTCACGCTCTACTGTCTTAACGGCGGCACCAGCAGCAGTAGCATCAGGGTCTGTATTATCAGACAGTACTGACATAGTGGCTTCACGTTCCCAGTTACAGCTAATAGCAGCATATGGGTACTTAGCAATATCACGGAAGTACAGTATCATTTCCCGTGTCCAGTTAGAGGCAGCACTATTCTCATCAATAACAGCGTTCTGCTGCTTCACCTGTTCTTCATTGCCACGAGTATTACTAACACTCTCGAACATCTTAGGACCAGCGAACATATCAATAAGGAAGTTAGCCAGCTTACTAACAGGCGAACGAACAGTAGCAATCTCTGTGTCCTGGTAGAAGTCCTTCTTCATTTCCTTACGGACCTTCTTACGCTTGTCAGACTCTAGCTGAATAGCCTTATCAATAGCTTCAAGCCGCGTTCTAGTATTCTCCATTGGGAACTCTAGGAAGCGGTTATTGATATAGGACACTAGTAGTCTCTGGGAAACCTTGGATAATTTGGTAGCAGCTGTAGTAGCCATTGTCTTCTCTCTTGTTAGTGCTAATCTGGAACGCGAACGTCTGGTAGTATTGCTGGATGCTTAGGCCTATTAGGGTCTTCCACTTCTTCAAAGTCTGACTCTAATGGTAGTAGATACTCATTGGCGTGATCTAGGAATACTTGCTCTCCGTACGCACCATTATCTAGTAAATCGTCCACATTGTCAGTTCTAGTAGGCTTGTAGAAGGAGGCCTGATGGGATACTAATGCTAATGGTGCTGGTAATGCCTTACTGAATCCTGTCATTAGTGACTTCATGTAGGCTAGTATCCGTGATGTCTTACTAAATCCCTTGGGAGTTACTGGTATTACATCCACACCTTTAATACCAAGCTCATAGGTGAAGTGCTCTATCCATTGTACTAGTGTCCCTTGGTATGCCACAGACTCTACTGCTATTACTGGTATACGCTTAGTCATGGCCCATAGTAGTACTTCCTTTACTAGTTGAGGAGCAGACTTCTGTATTACTCGGGCCTCTACCATTACTGGACCAGTCTCGTCATAGACGTGGTACTCACACACTGTCTGGTCATCACTCTTCTTCTTACCTAGTGACGGGTCTATTACTAGATACTTACCTATTACTATATCATAGGGAGTATAGGCTACATCTGGTATCTTACTAGGATTCCAGTACATACTAGTCTTAACACTAGGGTCATTCATAGACTCTGCGAAGAATATGTCCTCTTTGCCTAGCTTAGTATCCTGATTCAAGTCTGATAGTAGTGACTTCTTACTAACTACTGCTTCCCACAGTGCCTTACCATTGGCTAGTATGGCACCTACTATCATACTAGTCCATTCTGGATTCTTCTCCAAGTTACGCAGTATACAGGCATAGATACCACTACCAGTACGTCCAATCTCTAAGTCACGATACATATTACCTAGATATATCACTGAGCAGCGCCGCAGATTACGGGCCTTCAGTAGTGTAGACAGGAACCAGTCTAGTAACTTCTCTGCTAGTTCTTCAGATTCGGCGTCTTCCTTCTCCTGTATGTCATCTAGTATCATGACGTCTGGGCGCTGGAAGTCCTCACTGATACCACGAACAGAACCGCCAGTACCACTAGGCTTGAGTATGATGCGGCGGCCACAGAACTGGAACTTGCGAATCTCAGCATTACTCTTAAGGGCGTCTGCATCCCACTGTCCAAATAGTGCTATTACGTTGGGACTATCCAGTAGCAGTATAACGTCTTCTACAAATGCCTGCGCCTTGCGAGCAGTGCTGCACATTACTAGGACGAATCGGCGTTTGGTGAATAGTATGATGTATACTACTAGTAGTTTGAGTAGTGTAGTCTTAGCATGGCCCCGTGGTAAGCCTAGTGCAAACTTATCAAAGATAGATTCATCTATGTAATCCTTCTCTACTGACTCTATCATTAATGTCCACATTAGTACGTGTTCATTTGAGAAGTCAGCAGTAAATTCTTCGGGCAACAGTACATTAGCAAAAGTATTCAAGTCGATTTTCATCTGCTCGATTATCTCTTGAGAATGTACTGTTACCACTCTTTCAGCATTAGAATACTGTTCTACTAGGTTTTGCATTTATGCGACACTCCGTACTACTGGCTGTGCAGCTTTACGAGTAGAGGTTAATGCATTACGCAGCAGTGAGATGCCACGACGTGCGTCACGGACACGGCCCTCAGTATGCAATACTTTACGGTCAATCTTTACAGTAGCGTTCATTGGAATGCTCCTTAGTTGGTTGGGTTGGTTAATGGTATTAGTTGAAATCACTTTCGTCAATCTCCTCATCAGGGGTAACAGTAGTTGTTGTATCCGCTTCCAGTAATAGCTGTGATGCCATTTCACGTACATGGTCAGCACTAGCAGTCTGTAGCTTATTATCGGCGACCTGCACTACCCTGCCAGCACTATCTTTGGAGAATGTAATATTATTCTGCACAAAGCGTTGATTCAGTACTATGCTGGCAGTAGCAGTAGCAGGTCCTTGTTGTTTCTCTACACGACGAGTAGCACCATTGATTACTTTGTACAGTCCTGCTAGTACTCGCAAATCCGTCTCAAAGGGTGCCTTGGCCTCAATCTGATTCAGTAGTGTAGCTTCCAGATTCTCCAGTCGTGCATCCATAGCCATATCAGTGACAGATTTAGTAGCCTTAGCATTAGCAATCTCAGTAGAGTACTGTGATGCAATATTAGCAATGGCAGACTCACTAACATCAAACATATCTGCTATATCTACTGGGCGCAGGCTGGACTTGGAAAGCAGCTCTACTACTATCTTAGTATTACGGTCCACGGCGGCTCCTCAGGGCTAGGGGGTCAGGAATAACTCATGTATATGCATTATTATAGGGCGGCGGCGGTGGCGGGTCAAGGCATATTAGTAATTAGCAGTACTAGGGAAGTGGCGGGGACGGTGTGGAGGCTAGTGGTAGTATGTATATGTTAGCTCAAAATTTTGGCGGAATTTTAGAAACCCCTATTTAGGACATTCGCCGGACTAGCATAAAAAATTCCCACACCCCTACCCATACTGGCCTGGAATGTAAGTGACTGCTAACAGTAATGAGGGAGTGGCACTACCAGTGTGTCAGACTGCTATTAGTAGTAATTATTTTTGTGCAAAGTACTTGCACTATGTGTGGGGTTCGACTAGAATGTTTACCAGTGGCACAACACAGCGCCACACCTGCCGCTCAAGGCACTAGCAATAATGCTAGGTACAATTTACTTATAAGGATGACTACTATGTCTAATCAAACTGTTGCAACAAAACCTTTCACCACTGTCTATAACTTTAACTTTGCCAAAGCAGGCAGCGATGCTTTCGAGAAACTACAGAAGGCACTAGCGTCTGGCACCATTACTACCAATGACGTAGAAGTGGATGCAGAGAAGGGCAGCAAGCGCAAGCCGTTCAATGCCACACTGATTACAGTTGATATGGTGGCACTGCTGGCTGACTCTGGATTGTCAGAAAAACAAGTCGCTACTGTACAGGATTTGGTTAATGCTCACATCGAAGCAGCAAACAAAGAAAATGTCGCAGTAGGTATCACTGACTACACTGATGGTCTGGCAGTACTGGAAGCAGGTCTGGCCAAGCGCGGCGGCTCTATCAAAGTCACCAAAGAGATGTTGGCTGCTACTATCGCAGTTCTGGAAAGCTACCTTGCTAGCACTAGCATGGCAGAGAAAGCCAAAGCCTTTACCATTGCTAAGGCTACTGCTAAGTTCACTGTCGCGTCACTGGCTACTGTTAAAACTCAAGTTGTTGAGCGTATGGGCGACATCTTGAATGAGTTCGCCACTACTCTAGACGATGCAGCGATTGAGCAGCACTTGCCAGTGCTAGAGCTATGGGCAGACAACATCCAGAAAACACTGAATCCAGAAGCCAGCGCTGATGAACTGGATGAGTCGGACTTCATGTAACAGGTCGCCAGTCCTACTACAAGCCCTGCCTAGTGTGGGGCTTTTTTGTGCCTGCCTGCTGGTGGCTACTCTGCCACTACCACTACCTCACACTACCACTACCACTACCACTACCACTACCACTACCACTACCACTACCACTACCACTAGTCCTGACCTACTACCACTATGCTATATGCTGGTGGCTACTACCACTATGCTATATGCTGGTGGCTACTGCCAATGATGCTACTAGGACGCTCTATGCGGGTGCTGGTGGCTCTATCTACTACTACCCTATACCATACTACCACTATCTATAGTCATAATGATGCTCAGACGTTCTACAGGGAGTGCTGGTGGCGTGCTGGTGGCGTGCTTGCTGGTGAGATGCTGGTGGTGTGTACTGGTATGCTGGCAGGGATGCTACCTGAGGCACACTAGCAACTAGAAGTAACGTCAATCACGCGATGCACGCAAGGAAATTGGGCACCCCCCTGCCTACCTACATACCATCCCACATATATCCATATACTACTACTATGCTACTACCTATGCCCACTATTACCACATCATGCCACTATGCCACTATGCCTACTACTCGCCCATTCATCCAATAGCCATGCATTCCGGTAGTCACTAGCTACCTACTGTGTACTGGTATAGTACCGTACTGGTATAGTAATAGGGGGGTATAGGAAAAAAGAAATAAAATTTGAATAGGGGGGTCTATAATATACAACATAGAAGATACATAGTTTTACTGCTATTGCGCTATCTTGTGCTACTGCTAGGGTTTGCTGGTGGTAGGTATGCATTCCGATAGTACTAGCTGGTGGTAGTATGGTACTAGCCAGTGCTATGATGTAGGGTGCTATGATGTATGGTATGGGAGTACCCCGATTCCTCTAGTGCCTCATAGTACCTTGCGTATCCTCGCATGACTGGTATTGCTAGTGTGCCTCAGGTAGCATCCCTACGCTTATATTATTATATTGACCTGTCTAGCTATATATGGGATAATGCTAGTTGGTCGGAAGTCCAAAGGATTACGCATGTTGGCATGATTCTTGCTTACTGGCTACCAGCTACTATTGTCACTATTACGACTATTACTACTAGGATTATTACTGCTATGAATACTGCTACTTCTAAGGTTACATTTCCACTACACTTTGAATCTGTTACTACTTATATTAATAAGTACTATGCTCACTATGACATTAAAGGCACACTAGAACTAACATCTATGCAAGGTATTCCACATGACGGAACACTATGCATGTTCACTGCTGACACTGAATGGCAACTAGTAGATATAGTACCGCGCTTTAATAATGGTACTCGTAGGTTTCATCTAGTAAATACTGTTACTGATAAGAGAATAGTAATCGGACTTAATGAAGCACTAACAGAAGTAATACGTAATCATACTAATAAAATGATAGAGTCACTATAGGAGCCACGACAAACATGAATACTTCCAATAGACCAAAGCGTATGAGTAATAGTAACCAGCGCAGAAGGCAGCAGTATTTTGATAACTGCCGTAGGCGTCGTCGGGCCTCTATCGCCTCTATCGCCACCAGCTCTAACACTATCTATACTGGCTCCACTATTACTAGCAATACTGCCATTAACTCTACCAATAACTCTACCAATAACCAAGATTGTGAATAAGGATATATAACCAATGAATACCAAGTCTCGCAATGCTCGCACCACTAGCACAAAATACCAGCCAGTCATAGGAGCCAACATAACACGCGATGCTAACTTGCATCAAACAACGGCAGTAGTGACGTATTGTCGTGTTAGTGGCGTCAAGCTGGCAATATCTAGCATGTTCCTTCGAACTGAGAAAGGGCATGTACTAGTACCAGACATCCATCCCATATTCTCTATGCCACGACGTCAAATACTAGACATCTACTATGACGTAAAATTCAATAATGAATTGTATCTTGTACTACTGGCCATACTGAATGACTACGACTTGCTGGAGTGCCACTGTCCTATTACTGACATTACTGACCGTGGTATTACTGACGTTAAGGATGCTATACGTGAATTCATTGGACTAATCATTAGTACTGGCGCAGACCAGTTAGAGCGCATTAACCTACCTACTATTGTTAATAACGCAGAGAATCCATTAACAGATAAAAGATTAAAGGATACTCTACACGGCTACATCAAGATGCTAGAGTCAGGCCGGTACTCTACTATTACCAGCAAACTGCTAGATGCCTTTGATGATGCGGATATTGATGCAACATACGACAAGGCCGACGACGAGCGCTCACTAGTAGCACGCTTCAAAGAGTACCGTCTGCGTACTACTAGAGATATGGCTAATAAGAAGCTACTGAATGGATGGGCTATGAAAGTACTAACAGCTCGCTCAGGCTACTCTAGCAGACAACTAGCAAAGATACGTCATTGCATGGATACTGCTGCCACTGACTTACGCGAGAAGGACTTGCGGGAAGTAATAGCACTAGTAAAAGATGGACTGACTTATGAAGATTATGAGCGTGAGAATAGTCTAGTAGTGGTGCGTAGTCTAGAATCTAAACTAGAACGACTACTGGATTATGAAGCAGACTTTGGATTCATAGACCTAGATGATGAAATTAGTGCTAATAAGGCTGCTGTATTCGAGTATGAGACTAAAACCAAAGTCACTACTACTCTACAAGCCAAGACACCTGAGCAGCAGGAAGAGGCTAAAGCTAAAGCACTAGCATTCTGTAAAGCGCATCCTGATTCTAGTATGACTAGGCTTTATATGCGTAAATATAAATTCGAACTATAAGGGGTACTGTTATGAGTCTTGCGAAACGTATAGCAGAACTAAAGAGAAAGAAAGCACTAGCACTACAAGAGGCTAAAGCTGGTGCATCACTACTGGCACCAACACCACCAGCAACTGAGTCTAAGGAGACTACTAATGCACAACCTATGGCTAACAATAGCAGAGATGTGGAAGCTATCACCAACACTGCTGATAGTGACAATAAGCCTAGCAGCAACACTAGCGTTTCTACTAACCTGCTTAATAATGGCATAACAAAGGAGTCTACCAATGAGACTGCTACTAAGCTTAATAAGTCTACTGCTAGTGACGCGGCACAACGTCTCAGAGCACGCTTCTCTAAGATTGGCAGCACTACGCCAGCGAAAACAGTACCAGCGCAAACGCAGACTACGCAAGATAGGCCGAGTACTAGTGTTCGTCGCCCAGTGTTTACTAGTCCTACTCGTAATGGCAGTGATAAGTCTGGACCTAGCACAACTACTACCGCTAAGGTAGCACCAGCGCCGCCACCAGCACCAGTAGACACAACCGCTAAGGTAGCACCACAGCTCAATAAAGACCAAGTAACATTCGAACACTTGAATACTGAGCAGAAAGCAGCAGTACAACTAGCAGTAGCAGGTGAGTCATTCGTACTAATAGGTGCTGCAGGTTCTGGTAAGACTACTACTGTGAAGTGCATACTAAAAGCACTCCTCGATAGTGGTAGACTAGGTAAGTTCGAGAGTGGTGAATATACCAAGAAGTTTGTGAAGGAAGGTAAACTACGAGTAGCAATAGTATCATTCACCAATCAAGCTATTCGTAACATTACTGAGGCACTACAGGAAGAGCTGAAATGTAATGCTACTACTCTACATAATCTACTAGAATTCGTGCCAGTAGAAGCAGAGATAGAAGATGATACTCAGGTTACTGGTGTGCGGACTAGTCAGATATTCGCGCCTACTTATGGTACTGCATGGCGAGAAGCTGGTGGACAGATACTACCTGCATTCGACCTGATAGTGGTAGAGGAAGCGGGTAGTGTACTACTGGACTTGTATGAGTGTCTAGAATCTGCACTACCAATGGATAGTAATACACAGTGGATATTCCTCGGCGACTTGAACCAGTTACCGCCACCATTCAATGATGGTATACTAGGATTCAAACAGCTAGAGTTACCAGTAATAGAACTAACAGAAGTATATCGTAACGTTGGTATCATTACTCAATTGGCTCATCGGATACTAACAGGCAAGCCCATTAAGGATGATGAAGCACAGAAACTCAGTAGAACTGAGGGCGAGGATAGTATCAAGTTCACACGCTATGTTAAGAACTGGACGCCAGAAGTAGCACTTAAGAATACTGGCCTACTGCTCCAGAAGCGTATAATGGATTACCGATTTGACCCAGAGGAAACACAGGTACTAATACCATTCAATAAAGCCTTTGGCACCATCGAACTGAATAAGTACATTATGCAGGGTATTAGTGACAGGGATAACCTACCAGTATTCGAAGTAATAACCCGCTTTGGTAAGACATACTGGTCTATAGGCGATAGAGTACTACATAACAAACTACCATACCATATTACTGACATCTACAAGAATGATAAGTACCGTGGACCTAAGCCACTAGAAGCATCCCCGTATCTTACTAGATGGGGCCAAGCTAAGAAGGGCCATCGTGAAGAGGTGTTTGGTATTAGTGATGAACAGCATGAAGCAGAAGTAGATGATATGGAGCTGGAAGAACTAATGGCACAGGAGTATGCGGCGACGGAAGATGAAGAGACTAGTAACCAAGCTAGTCATACTGTAGTACTAACTCCCGTTGGTGATGGAATGGAAGTGAAGTTATCCACCAATGCTATCGGAACACTACTACCTATGTATGCACTAACAGTACACAAGTCACAGGGTTCTGAATTCCCTAGTGTACTGCTAATCCTGCATCATAGTCACAGCGTGGCAGCACAACGAGAGACATTCTATACTGGTGTTACTCGTGCGCGTCACCACTTAGAGGTTATGTACAGTGGTAACTATACTGGTAAATACATTGATAACAAGTATAGTATGCTACACAAATGCCTTGTTAATCAGAAGATAAAAGGAGACACACTAGCAGAGAAACTTAATCACTTCCGCAAGAAAGCACTAGCCTATATTAAGGCTGCGAAAGACCCCGATAGTAATATTCATCGCCGCTTTGTATCACTACGAGACAGCGGCTACTTAGACGCAAAGAAACTACAGAAAGAACTTGGAGGCTATAATGACTACTAGTAATGACAATGAAGTACAACGCAAGGACCCTGCAGAAGTACTAACAGACCTGACACTGGAAGAACAACGAGAAGTACTATTTGGTGACTTGGAAGTACTATCCGGATTAGTACAGGCAGGCAAGCTCACTAAGGCACAACTGGAAGAGCTAGTACTGCGGTACTTGTTTGCTATCCCTAAGATGGAACAGGCCATTGGCCAGCAGAAGGAGCCACTAGCAGTAACACCCCTAAACTTGGATAAGTTCTGTTCCCACCTATCAGCAGAGCGACGACTTCCAGTGCAGAATGGTGCTAACTATGGCTTGCACTTGAGCCAGCTTATTACCATTAAGACTGTGCATGGGATAGTACAGGTAACACTAGCACAGTACGACGCAAGCAAAACCGCTAAGGTAGCAGGTAGCGCTAAGGTAACAACCAACAAAAAAGGAAACAAGTAATGATTACTGATATTACCCAAGATGGGTTGGACTACAATATTAAGCAGATGAAAGGTACTGATATTGAGACACGACTGGCAAAGGTAGGCGCAGTCTGCTATATACTGGAGCAAGTACTGAATGTATTACTGGTGGATACTGAGACTACTGGTGTGGGCAAGTCTGACCAAATCATTGAGCTGGCAATACTACGACTGGCTGACGGTGTTACTGTAACCCAGCAGTACTTCCTACCAACAGTACAAATTAATCCGCACGCATTAGCAGTACATGGATTGGACCGTACAGCACTACGTATGCATGGAGCCAAGGCCATGAGTGCCGACGACGTGCAGGCAGTATCTCTACTATGCAAAGGCCGCATACTGGTACAATGGAGTACCTTCGACAAAAAGATGTGGCACCAGACAGTAGAGCAGACTGGTATACAAGTACCATCACAACCCATTGGTGATTACTGGCTCGACATCATGCCACTATTCGCAGCACTATGGGAAAAGGATAAGCCTCGTATCAAGCTGATAGAAGCCTGTCGTAATGTAGGAATAGTAGTAGAGGATGGACTGGCACATTCCGCTACCTATGACTGCTTACTAATGCAGAAACTAATAGCACACCACAGTGACTGGTATAACAGCCATGTACTCCAACGAGCTTAGTGCTGAGAAGGAAGATAATATTGCTGCCCTGTTCGTAGGGTGGCTCTATTACTTCGAGCGTAATCCAGTCAGTAGTAAGGACCATGACTACAGAAGCCAGCATGAATTGGCCAAGCTACTACTCGATTATGCCCCTAGTGTGCATCGTGACCACCAGTATGTCACATTCTACCAACAGCAGTGTCTACGGTGCCATGATGTACATCACTGTTGTGCCAGTATAATGCCCTATGGAAGTACTTGTGCCAGCTGTTGTGGTTCTTTGAGTCCGGTAGTGACAGCTACTATTACTGATATGAGAGAGTACTGGAACCCCATGACTATAGTATTCGGAGTGCTACCTTGCACAGTACAACGAAAGATATTTCAACGTTTACTTGACTATAGGGACGGTATCTTAGATAATAGAGAAGGTAAGGAGTCGTTATGCAATATGCACAGATAATTCAGTTACTAGTGGATAAGACCACTACCGAAGAGAGTGATATAACGATTAAGTTTAAAACTAGTACCGCGTATAACAATGTGCGAGTAGGACTACGACGCGCGTTGAACAATTTGAAGGCAGAGCTATCTGTACTCGGGATAGAGTTAGAGAGAACTGTACTATCAATTAAGTATGACGAGGATACTAGTACTTTCAGTGTAAGCCTCAGCAAACCCCGTGAACCATTAGGCGATTTTACACTACTAGAGGAAACAATCCATGACAACAACTCTAAAGAAGAGACGTAGATGGGCAGAAGTATGGCAGACACTAAAGGAATTAAAACGTGCTAGTCTCATACCATCCAACAGTGAGAACCCAGAAGTAGTAAGACGCTTCATGCGTACTGCTAGAAAGGGTGTTCAGAAGGAGAAGTATGAGGATGATGCATTCAAGGTGCGCTACCCTTTTGCTAAACTTACCAGTACTATTGAAGGCAACAAGCTAACATTCGTACTAGACTTAGGCTCTTCAGATATTAATGCGGAGGACTTCTAATGGCACTAGCCGACCTGCAAGCTAAGTTACGAGCAGCTAAATCAAAGGCTGCTACTAATATCAAGACTGATAAAGAAGATGGTGTAGATACCACTGGTAAACCGAAACAGTTGGATAATATGACACTGCGTATTGCAGAGCAGAAGTCCAAGCTGGAGCTACACCAAGAGCAGCAAGAGGAGCGTGGTACTTACAAGTTCGCTGACGAATTGCATGATGTTACTGGTTTGGACGCAGAGTCATTCATTGCTAGTATGAAGGAGTTGGACGCAGCACTAGTGGAAGATACTCCACAGATTCGTAGCCTTAGTACTGCTATCCGTCGCAATCTTCAACAGTTCCCTGAGCTGACGCATATACTAACAGATGCCCAGCTCAATATACTGGTGAGTGGTATGCTCAAGCTTGCTAATGTTGAGACTGCTCCCAAGACTAAGTCCAAGGCTACAACTAGTAAGGCTCTTGATGCTAGTATGGACTTGAGTGATTTCGGATAAGACTACTAATGAGAGGAGAATGAGTAATGCCAATGATTAATCCCAAGGTATATGCAATCTGCTTTACTGGGTGCTATCCAATTGGTGCCTATGCAGTAGCAGTAGCACGCAGTAAAGAGATAGCACACCAGTTACTACTGGAGCAGTTAGATAAGGAAGCGCCAGACTTAGTGGAAGATAATACTACTTTCCACGCTGAACGTTACGAAGAGGTATGCACTGCTAGTCTTGGCGCTACTCCTCATTGTCACATTCAATCCATTGGAGAATACTAATGAATTTACCTAACGATGCTTACATGTTGCGAGAAGGTGATGTAGTACTGGTACGTATAGTAGTGCCTGACCCTGTGGTATCTGACATCTTCAAACGTGGCCAGTGTCACAAGGCTACTGTTACTACTACTACTACTCCTTCAGGATTCCATGTGCACTATCCTAAGAGTTCTGAATTACACGGTACTGAATTTGATGGTAAGCCTGCTAACTTCTACCACACGCGAGAAGAAGTAGTACCACTCCGCTTACTAAAACGAGCAAGGGGCTAGTAATGGCTAAACTCGACTACTACAACATCACTCATACTGGTCTGTCTTACAGTCGCCAGCTAACACTACAGAATTGCCCTCGTAAATTCGAGCTGGATTCTAAGTTCGCTATTAAGGCTAATCGTGAGTCAGTAACATTCAGCTATGGACACGCAGTAGCAATGGGTATTCAGTCTGCTATTGCTGGCTACTCTTACGAGCAGTGCATGGTACAGTGTATGCTGGCTTATACCCACGACATCGAAGACATTGGTACTGACGGGGAACAAGCCAGTAAGAAATCTATCTGGACTGCGCTAGTAGCAACAGACTTATTCATCAAGCGCTACCAAGCTGGCGTGTACAGCTACCTAGATGGATGGGAAGTAGCACGAGTAATGCAAGATGGTAAAGAAGTACCAGCAATCGAGCTTACCTTTGTAATAGATTTGATAGATGGGTATACATTCGAAGGTCACATCGACCTAGTACTGTACCATCCTGAGAAGCAACGTTACATGGTAATAGAACTCAAGACTACTGGTATGTCGTCTGTCCATGAAGCCACCTATAAGAATAGTAGTCAGGCTCTAGGATACGGCGCTGTCATTGACTTGATGGCTGCTAATAAAGGACAGGCTGCTAGTTTCGATGTACTCTATCTGGTATTCCAGTCCCGTAGTATGAACATAGTACCGATGCCATTTGTTAAAACTACCAAGCATCGTGCTGACTGGTTACGGGACTTAGTAGTAGAGGTAGAGAAGGCCAAGTTGTATGAGCACTATGGTTATCCACGGCAAGGGCAGCACTGCTACTCTTACTTCCGTCCGTGTGAGTACATTGATAGTGCTTGCCAGTATTCCGATGCAGCACTGTCCCGTATCTTTAAGCCGGTGGATGGTACTACTGACGAAGAGAGTTACACTAAGCTCACTAACCCTGACTTCCACTTTACACTGGACCAACTACTGGACCGTCAGGATGAACTGATAGAACAGATAGAATCTGGTGAAGAGTCAGAAGTAGGTGATGCTGATTTATTTATGACAACAATGTTAGGAGACGAATAGTGACTACTGAGATTAAAATAAACTACACTGCCAGTGACGGCAAAGAATTCCCTACTCTTGTAGAGGCGGAAGACTACCAAGCATTACTGGACTTATCCGTCAGTAGTGAGTTGCGTCAGACTGGCTGGAATGTGAAGCCTCAATGGATAGTAGCAAATGCCAAAGCTATCCTGTTGTGCGCAGCAGTACTAACAGAGTTAGGCTACGTGGCAGAGCCCACTGGTAGTAACGAAGAGGAGTCTGAATAATGCCACAGGCCACAGTCGTAGCAAAGCAATCTAGTGCGCAGTCTACCATTATATATGGTGCCTCACTGACAGGTAAGACAACACTAGCACTGTCACTGGCATCTAAGTTCAAGGTACTGTACATCGACGGTGAGAATGGCCGGTCACTATTAGCCAACCTACCACCAGCATGGTTACGCAATATCTATGTGCAGCCGGTGTATGATAATAAGGACAACTATAACTTTGTTAATAGTGCTATGTTCCTTGCCAATGGTACTAAAGCTCAGATGTGTGACGCGCATGGTATCCTTATGAATAAGCCTGCTATTACTCCTGCGTGCGCAGAGTGCAGAGAATTGAATAAGGAAGTGCCTGCTATCAAAGCTGGTGAGTTCACTAATGGTATTATCAACGAGTGGACACTGAATAGTCTGGACCCTAATGAATGGGTAGTAGTATGGGATAGCTTTACTCAGCTTGCTAGTAGTGCTAATGCTCTTGCTACTCGTAAACTGGATATGGGTAAGGATGAATTCGAAGAGTTCAAACACTGGCGTAGTCAGGGGCGATACCTTGAGAAGTTTCTTGACTATATGCAGGGCGCACAATATAATACTGTAGTTATCTCCCACGAGCAAATGGGTAAAATGGAAGATGCTTCTAGTAAGATTGTTCCTAGTGGCGGTACGTATGACTTTAGTAGAAAGATACCCCGCTACTTTAACAACGCGCTCTACTCCCATATCCGTAATAAGAAACACATGGTAGTATCGACGACCACCGGTGACGCCAAAGTACTAGCAGGTACTAGAGGCAACCACACCATCGACGTTACTACTCTGGATACTATGGCCCGTGATATGTGTAAACTGTACGGGAAATAGACTGCTAGTCCTAGATGGTACTACTAGAATAAAGATGTACTACACCATTAATCAATTGTAATATCAATCTCATGTAAGGAATTTACTAATGAGCGAATTTAAAACTCAAGAAGAACTCGAACTGTTAACTACTGACGAAGCACTATCACTAGGGTACGATGAAGTCGATGACCTCGCGTCCTTTGCGCCACTACCAACTGCTATGTTTACCTTTGCTGTTAAGTCATGCGGTCTGGAAACTGTTGGTTCCGAAGATATTGATGCGGTAGTAATGGAACTGACTCTGACTGAGCTGGTAGAACTGGACACTGATACGGAAGAAAACCGTAAAGCTGTTGGTGACATGCCGAAAGACTACAAAGAATCCATGATTGTGGGTGAAAAGAAAATGGGTCTGAAAGCATTCGCTACTATGACGCGTGAGTTAGCAGCAGCACAGGGCTGGACCACACTAGCAGAAGCAATGGAAAACATTGTTGGCTTTACCGGGACTGGTATTATCAAACACACTAAGTGGAAGAACAAAGACACTGGTGAAATTCGTGAAGGCAACCGCATTGATGCTAAATCGGTACTGTGGGATTAATCTCATAGCCTGTGTTGATGTAGCCTAGCTACTAGTAATACTAAGGGCACCTTCATTGGTGCCTTTATTCCTTCTACTAATTCACTATTACTACGGATGTATAATGAACTTCTACCTAATCGCTGATAGATATAACTCTTCCTACTACTCCTTCGCTAAGATGGCACTACGTGGGCACAGTGTACTAGCACCGAAGGCTATCTACGATTTACTATCTCCTCACTTACGCGCAGCTAAGAAGCACAAGGCTGATGCTATTATCTTAAGCCACCCTAAAATACTAGCCAAGTTAATCCGCAAGCATCACGGAGCGGACAAAGAGTCTGACAGTTTGATGGATTGGGCTGGTGCTGTATTCCATGAAGAGGGTATTAAGATAATAGTAGTACGTCCTTTCCAACAACTAGTATCTACTGACACTGCGGAACATCTACTGCGGTGGTGGGTACGTAAGCAATTCTCCAGAGACTTCCCACCCATTCCAGAATTACTATGGGATAATGTATCCAGCACTGACACTGCTAAGGCTGAGGCATGGCTATCCCGCTTTGCAGAAGCAGAAGCAATAGCAGTGGATATTGAGACCTACCGTGAACCTATTGACTTCCATAAGTACCAGAAAGCATTGGATGATGGACAGCCTGTAGCAGGATTGGCAGCTATGATGAAACTGCAAACTGCTAGTGGTAAGAACAGCACTAAGATGGGTTGGTGTATTCCTAAGATTACTATGATTGGTTACTGTGGTCTGTGGCTTAAGGATGATGGTAGCTGGGAGTCATACTCCATAGTACTACGCATTGACTGCATGGCAGATATAGAACTAATGCGTCGCTTCAATGCACTAGAGCCTATGAAGATTACACAGAATGGGGGCTATGAAGCTACACATCTTATCCGCTACAACGCACCACTACATAACTGGCTCGGTGACACATTCCACATGATGCACAGCTGGTATGCAGAACTAC
Organism: Rhodospirillaceae bacterium; assembly: GCA_002722775.1. Classification (GTDB taxonomy): domain Bacteria; phylum Pseudomonadota; class Alphaproteobacteria; order Thalassobaculales; family Thalassobaculaceae. The sequence continues at coordinate 72,589 of PBMU01000004.1, read as the reverse complement.
CACGTACACTGAACTTCATTGCTAGTATGTTTGTGAAAGATTACCAGTACTGGAAGGAAGAAGCTGGTGTTAACATGGACTTGTACAATGCTAAGGATACCTACTATACCCTATGGGCTTGGGTAGTAATGGTGAAGCTAGCACCAGATTGGGTTAAGAAGAACTACCGTATTGAGTTCCGTAAAGTATTCCCTAATGTTACTTGTGGACTAGAAGGATTCAAGGTAGATGAAGTGGAGCAGCAGCGTCTGCGTGAGCTTTATACTAAGCAGTATGATAATGCACTGGCACGACTAGGCACTATCATATATCCAGGCTTTAATCCTAATAGTGCTCCTCAGGTTAAGGCAGTAATCAATGCACTATCCACTGTCAAATTCAAGTCTACTGATGATAAGGCACTGACTAAGTTTGCTGACCGTGGCGAGTTGGAACTAGTAATAGTAGACTTAATCCGTCAGGTACGAGCAGCACGTAAGAAGTTGAGTACCTACATTGATACCACTCTGATGGATGGTAGATTACTCTATGAGATTAATGCTGGTGGTACAGATACTGGCAGAGCTAGTAGTAAAGCTAGTAACTTGTGGGTAGGTACGCAGATACAGAATCAGGATAATGAACTTCGTAGTATGTACATTGCTGACGAAGGTTATGTCATTGCTAACTGTGATGGTAGTCAGGCTGAGTCTCGTACTACTGCATATATCAGTCAGGATGCTACCCTCATTGACAGTGTTGAGAACGCTAAGGATTTCCATACACGTAATGCCTCACTATTCTTCGGTATACCAGAAGATGAAATTATCAAGGTTATCTATGAGACTGTAATAGTAGATGGTGTCGAAGTACAACAGCCTAAGCGGGATGCTAATGGTAATATCCTAAAGGATAAATCCTTACGTACTCTTAGTAAGCGTATCAACCATGGCAGTAACTACAACATGGCAGCAGCTAAACTACTGGAGACTATGGGTGTTAAGAATGTGATAGAGGCCAAGCGTCTACTGAATCTACCACTAGGTATGGGATTGAAGAAGGTATGTGAGTATCTGCTGGAACGATTTGTACTAACCTATCCAGACCTCAAAGGTCGGTACTATGATGAAGTAATAGAGAAGATTCGTACTACGAAGATGCTGACTACTGCTATCGGATGGACACGCTATTGCTTTGGTAAGCCTTCACGACTTCCAGCAAACAAACTAGCACTGAATAAGTATGTAGCTCACATGCCTCAATCACTAAGTGTTATGCTAGTAGACGAAGCCATGTTTGACTTCTGGCTAGAGTATCAGATTATTCGCAACATCGTAAGACTAAAGGCGCAGGTACATGATGAAGTAGTATACATGGTTAAGCCTGAGCACTACCCTGAAACCAAGCCAGCACTAAGCACACTAATGAGTAGACCTATCACTGTCAATGGCAGAGAACTGGTAATACCCAATGACGGAGGTGCGTGTGATGAATGCTGGGGCAACTTGAAGGACTAACACTATGATTAATGTGAATGTTAAACTTATTAAGAGGCGTATTATTAATCCACTGGCCTTACTGTCAGTTAGAAGAGAATGGATAGTGAGGAAAGGCTATAATCGTATTGTATATATTAGTGTAAGTGGGCTGGATAAAAATCAGAGAAAGCAGAAGATTACTATATATCGGAAAGGTTTTATCTTGGGACTGCCTGATGTTATAGTAGTTAGACAGCTTAAGTATAACAAGTATGGTACTCCGATGTATAGTACTCTGAAATACTGGCAAGTAATAGATGCCCGAAAGGATTGGAAATTACCAGAAGGCATAATCATACACTAGAGGACAGAGCTATGGAACCTAAGAACACCAGACATCCTGTTGATGGTACTATGCTAGTAGCTGGTACTCGTATCATTCCTACCAAATCCATACCGGACTTCAAGACAGTACTGAAGAGGGAAGAAGTACAACGTACTAAACTGGAGCGCTTACTATCCTTCACTCCATGGAAGCGTACCAAGATTACCATTACTACTGAGAGTGTGCCTAATGATGAAGTACTATTCTCCACACAGGATAAAGTAGTATTCGTTAGCCACCGTCAGTATGATATATTGCAAAAGCAGAAGGACCTTGCCAAGCCAGACTTCGCTGCTGCTGGTATCAATTTTAACTTCCGATTCTAACCCACCATAAGGATAACACTATGAAGATTTACACTATGGTACGTACATACCATGAAGATAGAACTACCAGTCGATTCATCTGGGATTCAGTGGAAGAGCTGGCTGCATTAGAACCGCCATGGCTAGATAATCTAGTCAACGAATCCTGCGTACCAGAAGGATGGTATACTATTGCTAGTGATGACCATGGACGTTGGCAGTTTGTTAAGCTGGAGCATGTACATGACCGTACTGGTATTGAGATTCATCCTATGACTACGGCAGCGGAAAGTGATGGATGCATAGCATTGTGTTATGGCCTCACTGCTGGTGGTCACACTAAGCAATCAGAGCTGGCATGTTGGACATTAAAGACAGCACTAGAAGATTCCGGCGGTAAAGCACTGCTGCATATCACTAGCGCTACTGGCCCTCTTACCCCTAACCAAATGCGAGAAGGAAAAGAATCATGAAAGTAACAGACTTACTGGTTAATCGTATCTATCGCTTTAGTCATAAAGATACAGATGAAGTAGTGTACGCAATAGCAACAGGCTACAAAGACGGTCATGCTACTATGGAAGATATAGAGAATAGACGTACCTTCCCTCTATCACAGGAACTACTAGATGATAGTCATGTGAGGGAGATTGAAACCAAGACTCATGTGACGGAAATGCTAGCAGACACTGAACTAGTACTGTCAGATGTAAGTCCTTACCTAGCTCCCGGAGTACTAGCCTTGTATAATCCTCCCCCAGTATGCGCTTCCAGACTCCACGCAGCTGTACTATCAGGAGGTACCATTACACCAGAAGGTAAGGTTACATTCCCTAAGTATGACATGGAGCGTCGTATCAATCTGGATGAAGTTGCGCAGCTTCCCCAGAATCTGAATGAAAGTGTCGGCGAGGTTAATGATGGTAGTAATGCTGGTACTAGCCACTACGACCTCCCCGCAGGTGCTACTGAGTTGAAGCATCTTATCTGGCACAAGAACATGAACGCTCAGATTGGTGAGATATTCCGTGCGTGCTACCGTCTTGGCACTGCTGGTCATAGTAGTAAGGCACGTGACCTGCGTAAGATTATTGCATATGCAGAGCAAGAGCTTGAGCGTATGGAGAAGTACGAGAAGTAATGTAGAGCAGAGTAGTACTACGCAATCAATAACGTGAGGAGACAATGATGTTAACATTTCACATAATTGCAGTAGTAATAATTGGCATTGGTATTATCCGTGCCCAACGTAAAGCTAGAAATGCTATTGGCGTAATGCGTCGTAAAGGTTGCTGAGGTACAGGACTACAGGGACGTAGACTGTTTTCATAAGGGATAACATAATAAAAGAGGAATGTGCTATGAGTAGAATGAGTGTAGCAAGTCGTGCTAGTAAGCGAATCAATTGGATGCTGTTCCGTCTAGGGTCAGCTGTCAATGCTGCTGCAGTTTCACGAGTCGAGTACGGCAAACTGTTACAGGGTGATGCAGCTCAATATCAGCGTGCTGCATTGGGTATGAATGCTAGTGCTATGGAAGACTTAGCCAAAGCAGAGCGTCTGATACAGAGTGCTATTAACAAGCTGGAAGATGTTAATGAGTTTTGCAGTAAGCACACTGCTAAGATGAAGAAGTAAGCACCAGTGGGAGTAAGTCCAGTGAATACTGACACAGACTTAATGGATGCCTACTTTGAGCTTATGATTCCTAGCAGCGAATGTCCTTTGATATACCACCGTTGGTGTCTTATATCAGCAGTAGGGGCATTGCTAGGACGTAAGTGCTGGTTAGACTTCGGCTTCGATAAGATATACCCTAACATGTATACTTGCATACTGGGTACTGCTGGTAGCCGTAAGTCCAGTGCTATCAAAGCAGCCCGTAAGTTACTAGAGGCAGTTGATTACAACTACTTCGCTAGAGAACGTACATCGAAAGAGAAGTTCCTCAAAGACTTGGGAGCAGGGTTCGATACTATCAATGGTGGTATACCTCACGAAGGTATTGATGCTGATACTATCCTACTCCAAGGCGGCGACTTCATAGAGACTACTGCTGGCCCGTCAGAGGTTTACATTAATGCAGGGGAGCTAGAGGATTTCATGGGACAGGGTGATGTTACTTTCATATCACTACTAACTAACCTATGGGATAACCTAGACCGCTACAGTCATGGTAAGATGACTAGTCAGGACATTTATATCAATGAGCCTACTATCAATCTTATGGGTGGCTGTACTCCTACTACATTCAACAGTGTATTCCCTCCGGAAGTAATAGGCCAGGGTATGCTGTCTCGTATGCTACTAATATTCGGCGGTGGTAATCGCACTAAGATTACGTTCCCACCCCCACTAGACAAGGAGAAACTTTCCGATATAATAGAAATACTTGCAGGTATTCGTGATACTATCTCTGGTGCTATGACACTAGAGCCTGCAGCAATGAAACTACTAGACGACATATATCAAACTTCGTATACAATAGCAGACGCACGATTCGACAACTATATAAACAGACGCCACATACATCTATTGAAACTGTGTATGATTATAGCGGCAATGGACCTAAGTACTACTATTACCTCAGCCCATTTAATTAAAGCTAATAGTATATTATTCCACGCTGAGTCACTAATGCCGCGAGCACTTGGTGAATTCGGTATGGCAAAGAACAGTGATGCAGTGAACATAGTATCCCAATTCATTACCGAGGCGTACTATAAGAGCAACACTGGAGTAACAGCAAAGGAAATATTTGAAGCTACTTCTAATCACTTTGTTTCTTTCTCTAAGGACTTTACGGAATGCTTGCAGAAGCTATCACGTAGTGGAAAGATGAAGTGTATCAGTGGTAAGTGGATACCGATACAAGCTACTAGTCATGTGAAACTACCACATGTATATGTAGAATCACTACTTGAATACCAAGACACCAAGGAGAAATAGTAATGCGCAATTACACTATCACTAACAAGGGCGTACTCAATCGCCTATTACTGCGTGCGCAGACTCTGCATCATGCTGTAGGCTATGAGCTAGGCAAGCCGCCAGAAGATGCAGTAGATGCAGACGGTAATAAGGATACGGGCAAGATACCAGTACTTGCTAAGAATATGGATACTGGTGAGTCTGTGATACTGGAGTATACTCAGGACTTTACTGGAGTAGTATGGACTGGGTACCAGACGGCGGCCAAACCTAACACTGGAAAGGAGAAGTAATATGAAGCTTGAACAGAAGAATGACCTACTACAACAACTTGATATCATCAAACAGAATGGTATTAATATTCGCGCTCGTTACAATCGCCTTAGTGGTGACCAAATTGTTAAGGCAGCGGATAGAGCTATTGAGCTTGTAGGGCAGGACGAGGCTCCTACTAAGGCTCCTCTGATTAAGAAGTAGTACCATTCCTTGGTGTAGGGGTTCGCACTTCCTTGTGCCCCCTATGCCAAATATCCACCTACTGTGGTGAATTCGTATAAGCAGTACTGATAGACTGCGGAACATTCCCTCCTAATACTGCCTGCATATACTGCCCTCCAACACTATCATTAGTATTATACAAGTCATATATCTGAGACTGTGTAGCACTGATAGCCTGACGATGTAACCACTGGTCATACCCATCAATAGTCCCACCGTTAGCAGTGTAGTCCCGTAGGAATTTCTCTGCCACATTACCATCGTAACTACCAGCACGCATAATAGTACGCATGTTCCGTCCTAACTGATTAGTACGTTCCTGCATATTAGTCTGGTATGCCTGAGTACGGTAGTATGTCTGCACCGCTATAGACTCATCCAGTGTCTTAGTACCCAATGCACGTACTACTCGCTGAGTCCAATCCATATCCTGCAACACTGCCAATGCACTGCCCTTGGTAGTAATCCTTGCTCCAGACATCATCTGCCCTAAGCCTGCCAATGGTCTGTTCACCCCGTTGGTAGCCATAGCTTCTGCCATAGCCTGTCCCATTGGAGCACCATTAGCAACACTATCCGCTAGCTGCATGATACTACCTGCGAACTTGGTAGCCATACTGTATACCGGTACCTCTTCGATGCTGGTAGGTATGATGAACGGTGTGCGAGGATTCAAGTCACCACGAGTGTATAACTCCAGTCCATGCCCTATTACTGGCTTAGTGAAGTTAGACGCTAGTCCATACAGTATCCATTCACTAGCCTCGTTACCAACAGCGTCCTGACTCAGTGTATAGAAGTCGTCCTGATACTGAGACTTCTCAGCAATGAACTCATTCATAGCACGGAATCCTGGTACTGATTGTGCTCCGAAGATACCAGCCTGTAACCCCATCATAGCACTAGTAGCTGCAGCCTGCTTGTCTCCGATATGGCGTAGCAACTGCTGGAACAAGTTGAACTGATAGGTCTGGAATAATCCAATAGCCTGACCAGTGATACCCTTGAATAGTGCTGGACGCTGCGCATAGTTATAGTTACCATGCACCCGCTTCACAAAGGTATTGATAGCCATGTGCTTAGTAGTACCATTCGTAATGCCGGCGCTAGTTAGTAGTATATCTGCCATACGTGCAGCAGTGAACTTCACAAATTCCTCAGAGAAGTCTGCTGGCGTGGCTAGTGTATCCACTATCTTATGCCCAATGCCTTGGTACTTCGCAATACCTTTCTCCTTCAGTACCCGTGGGTCCAAAGCAATGGCATCAGTAACATCACGCATTTCCTTCACGATGCTGGAAGAGTACCCACGCTTGTAGTAATCCTCCACTAGGTCAGGGTTCTGGAAGAAGTCCTTAATCGCCTGTTGTGCCAGCTTCATATTACTGAACATTGAGTACTGGGGTACACCTTCTGCAGTCTGTTCCATTACCGATGCAGGTACACGAGCAGACAACGTCTTATTAATCTGTTGTTGCTGCAACTGTGGTATGGAATCCAGTAGATGTTTAATCTCTGGGAATGCAGTGATAGGTGTACTGATAGCATTCACGAATGGCTGTATATAATCCAGTCGCAGCATGAGGGTAGCAGCAGCACCATTAAGTTCCGGTATAATAGCATTGACTACCTGCTCCGGTAGACCTTCCGTCTCCACCAGTAATTCACCAATCCGGTCGTCATACACACGTGGTACATTGTAGTGGTCCATGTACTTATTCATAGTATCATAGTCTACACCACTGCGATTAGACTTGAACATACTACGGATAGTATTCACTATCGTGGTAATACCCTTATCCAGATTCTCCTGCACATCTCTCCATGCACCGAACCGAGTAGTATCTTCCTTATTAAACATCACTGCTAGCTGAGCACGGAAATTGTCTGGTAGCTTCTTATTACGTTGTGGCCCTAGCGCACTATTATTCATCTGGATAGTCTTACTAGCCTGCTCCAGTGTGGCTACTTCCTCAGCGTAACGCATCTCCATAATATTATCAGCTACTCCACCCCACTGACGCTGCATGTCTCTACGATAGCTGTCCACCAGCTGAGGGGTAGGTTCAGGCATAAAGTCAGCAAGAAGGCCAGCGCGACGTAAATCACTATTAGCGCGCCACTCATTAAGAGCAAAGTCACTATCAAACAGCCCCTGTTGCTTAAAGAAGTTCTCTGCCTCATTAGTACGTACAATTGTGATATCGTTCCCATATTTATCTCTCAGACTATTAATCCGACGGGACAGAGTAGCATCGTCTGGACCACCCACAATACCACGTTTGAACCCGTCTAGTTGCCCACCTTTAGTGGGAATAACAAAGGCAGCGTGACGATAGCGGATAGGGTCCAGAGCACCAGGATATAGTACGTCAGGGTTAATATTACTATCCAATCCTTTGAGCCCAGCAATCATCTGCTTACCTTTAGCATTGATATCACTATTCACTTTCACGGATGCACGCCAGTAATCGACGACTTCCTTATTCTGAATAGTAATAATATCCTCACTCACTAGCGCATCCAGTCGGTCACGCATAGGCTTGGATATACGACCTGCATTAACAATGGTATCAATTGCATCCATTATCTCTACAGACCAGATAGTATTGTTCTTTGATGCTGCATTCATTACTATATTCATAGCAGGCATTTGCATCAGTGCATTGATATTACGTTGTGCTACCTCCTCAGCTACTCCTGCACGACGTGCCATAAGGTCTGCTATTACAGAGTCTGGCTGGAAGTCAGGAGTGAATGTGTAGAATTTCTGTCTCAGTTTAGGGTCCAGTACTGCTGCTTCTGCTAATGCTTGTGGCTTGGCTTTGAGTGCTAACTCTACTGGTTCCATGGTTAGTGCAATGGCATTATTACCAGCTGCGCGTAGTTTGTTATGGGCTTCCCCTACTAGTTGCGCCCACGACGCGCCGCTTCCATAGTCACTATTGGCAGACCGTAACAGTCCGGCAGCATCAGTGCTAGCCCCAATAGTAGAAGCGTAGTTAATACCACTTTCAATTTGTGACTCCGGCATTAGCCCAATTAGTTTAGGGTCCAAGGAGAACAGGAAGTCATTAGTATTAGCCACTGCATGGCTTTGGGCTTGAGCAATAGCGGCACGACTATCCAGTAATCCACGTACTTTATCTGGGTCTGTTACTTCGGTGCGATTCTTGTAATGCATCTTCATAACAGTAGGACGAGCAGGGTCGTAGTTCTGAGACCAAAATGCAGTCCCAGTACCACGGCCTTGAAACGTAGCATAGTCTTCACTGACATCCACTATACGGGCAATGTCAGATACGCTATACTTGCTGTCAGGATTATTACTAATATCAGCAATAGCTTTCTTTTTGTACTGCTGGTAGATGCCTTTAAGGCGGTCGATGCTATCTCCAGTACCACCGAAAGTAATTGTATTAGAAATCCCCTTAGGGCTTTTGATTGTAATAGCGCCTTTAAATTTACCATCTTGTGCTGCCTTAATTACCTTGTTAATAGCATAGAAGTTCGTCCAATCGACTACTAACTTTTCCGTTGGTCTCAGCTTCTGTTGGGATGCTGCATAGTAATGCGCCGATGCAGTAGTAGGGTCAACCTCCAATACATTGAACGCATCGTTAATCTTAGTAATACCTTGTGAGTGATGTACACCTCCTCTTCCCATTGAGACTTTACCAGTATCCCGTATCGTAGGAGTACGGTCACTGAGGTTGAACATGTTACCAGTCTTGGTATCCAGCAGTGCTTCACTGTAGCCCAGACGAGTCTTGAGTGCACTGTTACCCGCGAATATCTGATACGCAGTCTTACCAACTTCTGCAGCTTCCTTAGCAGTACGAGGATTAGTAAGAGCATTATAAGCATCTGCAATCAACTGCTCTGGGTCACGTAGTCCTTTCTCTACTGCTTCAAGGTACGCATCCATTTCTGCAACTTCTTCTATCGCCTGTCTACTACGACCAGCCGCAGCGGCGTTAGCTTTGCGTACTGTCTCAGACCGTGCTACCAGATTCCACGCACCCTTATTAACCAGCTTAGACAGAGATACCAGCTCCTCTACCAGATTGGCATTGGCTGCATTACTGAATACATCCTTGAGCGCAGCAGCAGGAGCATAGGCCAGTTCGTGACGCAGCAATTCTGTTACTTCCTCAGGAGTACCATTCTGGAACACACGGTCACGCAGTTCGATACCAGTAACCTTAGTACCATCCTTCTCCGTATGCACCATAGCACTGTTGTAGTCCATCACATTATCACGCAGGTATGCTTTCTGCTCTGCACTACCAGTCCATTCCTTGCCATAGGTACGCTTACCAACACTATCAATCCATCCATCCTCTTTGAGGAATGATGTTGGTATTGCAGCGGGGTCAAACAGAGTATCAATCTCTTCTGGATGGGTAATGCGTTCCAGTCCTGATAGTAAGTTATGCCGACCTTCTGGAGTAAGCTTGTTAGGGTCCAGTAGTATATCCAACACTTCATTGGTCAGGTTGTTATCAATGTTCCCATTGCGTGCACTACGCTCTCCTGTCAGTTCTGCAACAGTCTTATACAATTCATCCTTAACAGTAGCATTAATCCTTTCCCCTTGCACAGACAGACCTTGTGCATTAGGACCATAGACGCCAGTATTAACTTCCCCTAGCGATTTGAGATTAGCATCATAGATACGTAGCTGCTCTGCTATCCGGTCACCTGCCAAGATGCCTAGCGGATTACGCTCACTATCAATAGCACCAAACTTAAACAGTTCTGCTACCTGTTCATCACTGTCCTTCATGATAGTCTTGAGTGTCTGGAACTTGATAGCAGTGTTGATAACACCACCAATACCAGTACCGAATATTAGACCTGCACCATAAGTACCAAGGTTCTCGCCAATAGCTTCGAAGTAGGTTAGGTCATCCTTCGTTAGTGATGGGTTCTGCACATTAGTAGCAAGGATAGCAGTCTCCATAAAGACGCCTTCTACAGCGGCCTGGTGGAAGCCTTCCTTGGATGCTGCTAGTATTTGCTGGCCACGACTACGAATATCCAATGCATCCGCCTGAATAGCCTTACGCAGTTTGTTTGCCTGACTAGCAGGTACCAGTGCCTGACGCAGTCCTATCATCAACGGTGCAGTACTCTCAGATGCACGTAATGCTTGCTGGGCTGCACGCGCTCCTTTCAGCCCTAGAGTAGCAGGTATGAGTGAGGATACTACGAAGCCTACACCGTCTACCAGTGTCTGATTCTCCTCGTAGTATGCATGTGCATTATTGAATCCCCACGACTCCAACTGCTCACCAGTATCAAGCTGGTCGATATCAGCACCAAACACATTGATAAGAGAAGTAGCAGTATTGATAAGTCCAATACCACCACTCAGCAATGAGGAGCCAATACCGTACTTGGCAAAGTCTACTATCTCTTCACCAAAGCTAGGGTCATCATCGTGTTCCAGTGCCCGTACGTACGAGCTATTACTTTCATAACGTAAGCTCATTAGAAGCTCCTCCATTGCGCACCAGAAGCTGAGATTGGGTTACGCTGTCTTGCTTCACGGCGACGCAAACCATTAGTCAGCAGTTCCAGTATATCACCTTGATTAGTAATATCCAGCTTGCGGCCAGTCTTAGTACCACTGAACCATGTACTACTATCCATACTATCCACATCACGAATGATAATGTTGTCCAGTGACGTCATACCATTCTGGCGCGTAGCAATACCAGCACGTGTCTTGTAGTAGATAGCCATGTCAGCAGCAGTCTGCTTAGCCAGTGCCAATTGAGACGCCATAGTACCGTCACCTTGTTCACTTGCCCGCTTGATAATAGAGGATACTGCAGAGTCCATAGTAGCATCTACTGAGCCTGCTGCATCATTAGGCTTAATGGTCAGGTCTATATCAGCATAGGTACCATCAGTAATACGCTCCATCACGTCGGAGGGAATAAGCTGTACTAGGTCATGGTCTGGATTCTGCTTGATGTATTCCTTAAGGTCAGACATTTCCAGTACACCAGCAGAGATAGCAGTAGTAGCATCCTGCTTCGCAGTACGATTAATCTCTGTCATTAAGCGTGCAATACGCGGAGCATCATTCATATCATCTAGTGATAGCTTCGCGGCCTGCCGTTGCTTAATCTCCTCATCAATAACATCCTTATCCTTAGGATTATCAAACTTACGTTGTGTTAGTTTAGCAATCTCTTCATCAATACTACCATTGTAGGTAGCCACAGCTTTCTGAGCGCCTGCCAATACTGAATCATCCTGCGTATTAGTAGGCATATTGCTTGGACTATTGCGCTTGGCCATAGCAGTGATTAGCTTGTCCTTAGTATTGATAGTGGCTGCTGACCATGCCATATAGGACGCAACCTCAGCATTCTTGAGATTGAAGCCTTGCTTGTAGATAGCAGCCTTAAAGGTAGTCTTACCTATCTCCTCTTCACGACCGGCCATACGCAAGTAGTCAGCGAACTTATCTTCCTGTACTGCAAGGTATTCTGTCTCACTGGCATAATCCTCGCGAGCCTTACGCATCTTATCAACTTCATTAACAGCATAAATCTGACCTAAAATACGCTGAGTATCCTGCTGTGTCAGTGCTCCCTTCTTAAGCTCCAACTCCATATTATTAATGGCAAGCTTAACCTGGTCATCACTAAGACCAAGCTGTTTTCTGTATCCTTCCAGCTTAGCATCAGTAATCTTAATCTTCCCTGCTACATCATTATACATATCAGTAGCAACAGCCACCTTACGGTCCACTTCCGCTTTCTGTTCTGCGGATAGTGACTCTTCAATCTTAGTATTAGCTGTGATACTAGCGAAGAGTTGTTGTGTTGCTGCTGCTGTAAGCTGCTGGCGGTTCTGGCGTAGTGCGTCTGCTCTTTGCATTTCTTGAAACGCAGGCTTAACAAACAGCTCCTCCCGCACTGCGCGCATAAAGAAGTTACTGTTCTTAGCCTTTTCCACTTCTGCTAGATATGCATTCTCAGCCTCAATATAGGCCTCATGTATCTTATTACGCTGCTCAGTAGCACGAGTGCCACTAACCTTATCCTGATACTGTTGGATAGCGCCGGGATTTCTAGCGGCGGCACGAGTCTGGATACCAGCATCGACGTTTGCTTGCTCAATATTAGCCTGCGTTACTTCCGCTTGTGATGCTGCTAACTCTTCCAGTAGCTGCTCCCGCTGGTCCAGAGTAGTCTCTACGCTAGAAGTCACTTCCGCATTTTTAGCCTGCGCACTAGTCACTACAGTCTGTGTCTGCTCAATAACAGTATTCAAGTCTGCAGGCTTAGTAACAGGAGTCACCGGATTGGCGATATTAGCCAGTAACTCTTCTTCCAGTAATGCGCGTTGTTGGTCTAAAGTTATCATACATTACTCCTTAGATTGGTGACTTAGTAGGGTCCAGTGGCATATCCAATGCTGGATTGTTAGGGGTAGTACTCTGTGCCAGTGCAGTTGCCAATGCGCTAAAGTCTGCAGAACCACCACCTCCAGATACGCCGCCACCAGCGCCTCCGCCGATAGCAACACCCGGAGTACCCTGTGCCATTTGCGCTAGTATGCCTGCAATACCTCCCCCAGCTGGGACGCCAATACTAGGACCTGTACCTACTACTGGAGTAGTCCCTGCGGCGCTGGGTTGTGCTGCCAGTAGACTATCAATGGTAACCTGTCCAGTATTAACTAAGTCGCCCAATGCACTACCTCTCACAGGACGTGTAGAATCATTAGGATTCTGGTACTGGTCACTCAGTGATGTCTCAGACTGGCTGGACTTTTCTGAGCTAGAAGCAGTTGTATCCTCAGTAGACTCCGTGTTGGTAGCCGTAGACACTTGGTCAGTGGTACTGGTAGACTGGTTAGTCTGCTCCTGAGTATTAGACTGACTTGCCACCTGCTCAGTTTGAGAACCAGTGGTGCTAGTATTACCTGTCTCAGTCGCCTGATTGGCAGTCTGTTGCTGCGTCTGTTGCTGCTGCGTAGTGAGCGCTGCCAGAGCTTCCTGAATCGCCTGCTCCTCTTGCGAAGATTGCGTAGTAGTCTCTGTACCTTGCTGACTAGCACCAATCGCTGCCAGTAACCGTTCCTGCTGCGCTGCCTCTTCCTGCAATTGTAGTGATGCTCCAGCTTCGGCGGCCTTCGTATTCAGGTCGTTCTGGAGAAGCACTGACGTGGTATTATCAAAGGTACCAGTATTGGCCTGATTATCATTGATAACACCTTGGCCTTCCCGCAGTACTCTCTGCATAAGGCTCTGTACTGCTGCCTGCACATTGGGATTAGACTGTGTAAGCTCAGTAATAATACCATCCAGTGACGCATTAGCCACGTCAGAGCCACGCTGCACATTACCCTGCACAGTACCAGTTGTAGTACCTGTAGTGCTAGTTTGCTGGTCCGTGGCCTGTGAGCCTGTGGTGCTGGAATCAGTAGTACCTGTCTCACTGGTGGCCGTAGTCTGTTGCTGGTCCTGCTGTGAGGATACCTGAGACTGTTCCTGACTCTGAGTAGCACTATCATTCTGTGTAGTACTTGAGCCAATGCTGCTAGCATTCTGTTGCTGATTTACAAACTCACTTAGTGATGCAGACTGAGTCTGTTCAGCAGAACGCTCCAACTCACTGAGTAATTCATCAATACCAGTGATACGAGTTGGAGTCTCTGCTATATCTTTGTTGGCTGCATTGGTACGCTTGTTGGCTGCATTACTAAATACGCCATTTACTAATGCTCCACCTACTGCTGCTGTCGCATAAAAAGCCATGATTATTCTCCTGCTAGAGTACGTACAATTTCATCAGGGTCAGTCAGGTCAGTAGCATGGATAGTAACCCATTCTACCTCTGTGACAGTAAACACTGCACGCTTATCACCAGCCATTACATTGAGTATGTAGGGGGCTGAGTAGTATGCAGTTCCTTGCTTACTGTGTACGGCGACTTGGCCCTTCAGTACTATTGCAAGGTGATTGTGTTTGTGCTCCCGTCCCACTGCCAATGCCTTGGGCGGAAGTGTTAGTTTGCGAAGGTAAAGACCATCACTGAAGAAATGGTCCACCGGTAATTCTGATTGTGGTAAAGCTGAGACTAGCGCTTGCAGTGCTTTGACAGAGGCATTTTCCGTAGCCTGTATCTTAGTAGCAATTGCTGTTTCTGGAGCAGGTTCAATATTTGGCATAATATTATTCCTCGGTTGATATAACTGTGGTAGTTTGACCAGTAATAAACTGTAATGCTAGATGTCTAAACTGGTTAGTAACTTCTACTTCGTACGTGAAGTCCTGCGTACTAGTATTAGTATCTGTGAATGTAAATGTAGCACCTCCATCCTCATACAAAGTCTTTGTAGTTCCTACTTCAGGGTCTTGGATTACTGTAGTAGTTAGAGTAGTATTAATATTCTTTGTATCTAGCTGAACTCTAGAACCACCATTCAGTCTGCGATACAAGGTTACTGTACCTCCAGCTACTGTACTTGTACTATCTGACCCTGACGTGGAATCACTGTAGTAGCCTGCCCATACACATCCCCATACAACAGTTTTACTGCCACCATTGGTAGAGAAAGGGCCAGCCTCCACAGATACGTTAAGAGCTTTGCTAGTAGAGCGTGCCGCATTTCGTAAGATTCCTGCCGAGAGATTCCCTCCGAAGTAAGAATTTCCCGCGTTGTCCAACCATGATATAGTAGCATTAGCCTTAGTAAGAGCGCCATAGTTGGGGGCCCCTCCAGTAAGAATAGCAGGACCTTTCCACTCTATTAGTGAGTCAGGCCCAAAAGGAGTACTATTCTGCACAATCATAATACTTCCTATTATCTCTACCTTACCACCGCGTAGTGTAGCACCCTGTATTAGCTTACCATCCACAGCATCAGCAGTAAGTTTGCTAGCACTAATAGCCCCATCTACAATCAGATTAGCATCCTTCATCTTACGGATACGGATATTAGTAATTACCAGTGTTCCTACAGAGTGGTCTACCCATAGTTGAAATACGAATCTAGTAGTGAGTGCTGCTGTGATGATATGACTCTCATTCTTCCAGCCTCCGCCAGCAGTAAAGGCAAAGGCAGTTACAAAGGCCTCATTATCTAAGGCGTCCCCTATTCTGAATTTACCGCTACCAGCAGTACCATTGTAGTCACTAGAGGCCCAGTAATCGAACTCGATACGTATTTTATCTCCTGTCTGCACTGCCATATCATTGTTGAGATATATACGGCGCTTATTATAAGGACTTACAGGATAACAAATCAGTACATTCTGGGCTACATTAGCATCATATCCAATAGATGCATTAGCTGCTGATAGTCCTGTCCATGGTTGGTCATTAGGGTCTGCAAAGTCACTGCCAGCGGCAAAGTTCTCAAAGTCTCTGATAGCCAAGAAACCTGCAGTGATAGAGTTAGCCACTAGTTGGTCAGTTCCTACACTATTAGCTGCTAGCTGGCCTGTGCCAATGGAGTTTGCTACTATCTGTCCCGCACCAATACTATTAGCTGCAATCTGTCCTGCCCCTATAGAGTTCGCCACTATTTGGCCTGCCCCAATAGAATTAGCTGCAATTTCATCAGCTCCGATAGAGTTGGCTACTATTCTATCTGCTCCGATGGAACGGAACGCTAATTCATTACCAGTAATTGTCCCTGCTACTATCTTCCCTGCCGTTATAGAGTTGGCCGCAAGCTGGTCGGCTCCTACAGAATTAGCTGTTAAATGTCCAGTGCTAACAGCATTAGCTGCGATATGAGCTCCAGTAATAGTCTCCGCTACTAGCTTAGACCCTGTGATAGAGTTAGCTACTATGTTGTCTGCACTTACAGAGTTGGCAGCAAGCTTATCTGCAGTAACAGCGTCACTTGTTATATGACCTGCTGATATGGTATTCGCTGCTATCTCATTGGCACCTACTGCATTCGCTGCTATCTTACCCGCAGTTATTGCCTCTGCCGCTATCTTGGCACTTGTAATAGCATTGGAGGTAATCTTATCTGCGCTGACAGAATTAGCAGCCAGTTCATTAGCAGTAATAGCATTAGACGCAATCTCGTTGGCAGTCAGGGCGTTCGTGGCTATACGGTCCGCAGCAATAGAACGTGCAGCAATTTTACCAGCGCTCACAGCACCTGCCGCTATTTTTTCCGACGTAATAGCCAAGGCTTGAAGATTGGCAGTACTTACAGCACCCGCATCAATCTTACCTGCAGTTACTGCGTTAGTAGCAATCTTGCCAGCAGTAATAGCATTAGCTATAATCTTCGCAGAAGTCACTGCGTTGGCAGTTATCTTATTCGATGTTACTGCATTGGTAGCTATAGCATTCGCTGTGACCGCACCAGCTTTAATAGCACCCGCCTCTACTGCATTTGCAGCAATGTTTACTGCTGTTACGGCGTCTGCTCCAATTTTACCAGCAGTTATTGCTCCTGACAGAATATGGTCTGATATCACAGCATTACTGGCGATTAGTCCTGACGTAATAGCTTCTGATGCGATAAGACTAGTGGTAACTGCACCTGCAGAAATAAGACCTGTTGTGATAGCACCTGCTACAATCTTAGGAGTAGTAATAGCACCGTTAGAAATCTTAGTTTCCGTGACTGCGCCTAACGCTATCTTGTCTGCCTCTATAGCAGCGTCTGCAATTTTAGCAGCAGTTACGGCATCATTGGCTAATATTGAAGCATTCACAGCTCCATTGGCCAGAGCCGCTGTTCCTACAGCATTTGCTATTATCTGTGAAGCTCCTACTGCACCGTCTGCAATAGCATCATTAGTCACAGCATTAGTAGCAATAAGTGCGCTAGTGATAGCATTCTCTGCAATCTTACTGGTAATTACAGAATTAGTCGCAAGCTTGGCAGCAGTCACTGCACTAGAAGCCAACTGTCCTGCTGTTACTGCTCCGGATGCCAGTTGCCCTGTACCCACTGCTCCGTCTGCAATAGCATCATTAGTAACCGCGTTTAGGGCTATCTTAACCGATGTTACTGCGCCTTCTGCTAGACCGTTGGCCTCTATTGCACCTGTGGCCACCTGTAGCGCATTAACTGCTCCATCAGCAATTTTAGCAGTAGTAATCGCTTTAGGGGCAATATTAACAGCCTCTACAGGGAACAAACCTTGTACTGCATCCAGCTCCTGCTCCACAGTATCAACAGCCAACTGTACTGCTGGAATAGTGTTGGTATTGATATCTACTACTGCATCATCTACAAGTTGCAAGTCATCTGCTAGGTCAGGCAATGTGACAGTATTTAATGTATTCAGGTCCGATTCAACAGTATCAAGTCTACTATTGACAGCAGGTAATGTAGTATTATTAAGGGTCGCTATGTCATCTTCTGCGTCTTGCAGGTCCTGCTGTACTTGTGGCAGTGTGACAGTATTAAGAGTACTAATATCTGCCTGTGCATCTGACAAGTCTTGCTGCACCTGTGGCAATGTAGTACCGTTGAGGTATGCTATATCATCCTCAGCGTCCTGTAAGTCTTGTTGGACTTGTGGTAATATTACAGTGTTCAGGTTAGTAAGGTCATCATTCAACCCTGCCAGTATAAGCTCTGCAGCGTCTAAATCATCATCTACTCCCTGCAAAGTAGTATCAAGAGTCTGCAAATCCTGCTGAAGTCCGGGCAACGTGACAGTGTTGAGCGTATCAAGGTCACCATCCAAGACTATTAGGTCGTTATTCAAATCTACTAAGTCCTGCTGTAGGCCTGGTAGTACTACGGTGTTGAGGTTGCCTAGGTCACTGGTATTAGCATCCGTATCAGTACGCAGTCCTGCGAGCTGACCATTGATGCCTGGGATACTGGTATTGATTATGTTGGCTACCTGACCATTCAGCGTACTGATATCACCAGTATTAGTATCCACATCACTGCGAAGCCCAGACAGTAGACCTGTGTGAGTTGTCAGTGTCTGATTGATGGTATTGATGCTCTGCAGATTGGTATTACTGCGTGTGTTCACAGTACCAAGCAGTGGCTCCACAACATCTAGACGTCCTTCTGCACTATCCAATCTAGTCTCGGCGGCATCAAGGCGTCCATTGCTAGTCTGGAATCGTGAATCTACACTCGTAGAAAGGGCTGCTAGTGCTTGGTCATTCGCAATAACATAAGCATCATACTCTCCCTCTAGTGTGTCTAGGTCCTGCCGCAGACCTGCAATGGCAGTACCAATATCTTGCTGAATCTGCGCATCCAGTTCCTCCAATGCCTTGGCAGTAGTCTCCCTCAGCAGAGCAGTCTTAGTCCATAACTCTTGTAGCTGAGGCCGTGCATTATTATAATCAAACGGCAACGCAGCATTAAGAGGAATCAATGTCAGGTCATAAGCCATAATAGTTCCTAAACGAGAATACCACTATCAACACGAGCTTCGATAGCAGTGATATCAAAGTAATTACCCTGTACCAGAATGCGAATATCATCACCTTCCAGGCGTCCATAGTAGCGGTCATCTAATGGATTATACAGGAATTCCAGTAGTGCATCTTCACTGTAGTTAGCGCAGTAGCCAAAGACACGTGCTCTGGTGGTAGAGTTTGCGTCATAATTGGCATCATCTTTATCATACCGGTCGGTCTTACCAATCAGCTTGATGCTATCCAGTATGGTAGCTCTACCAGCATGCAAGGATATATCTCCTACTACAAACTCTGACATATCATACTCACGAGTACCTGTCAGTATTTCTGTATCCGCTTTAGTAGCAAAACTCAATACATCGAAGCTAGCATCATTGACAATCTGACGCAGTATTAGGAAGGATGCAGGTACTGCACTAGCCTTAGTCTGTAGGAATAGGTCTGCAGTAGCATTCTTATCAGTAATACGAGGTGTCAGGCCAATAATGTCCCCAACCACCAGTCCAATACCATTATCCGCGAAGTCGTAGATATACAGCCTACCGTCACGTCCATCACTAGGATTAGTGAGGATGAATAGTTTAGTACCATACGCATACAGTCTGCGAATCTTGAGTCTATTAGTCTCCGGATTGGCATTAGTATTAATCTGCATAATACGGCACGTATCCTCCACTCGCCACTCTTCATAGTTATTCTCTATGAATGTACTAATATTGGAAGGCAGTGGTGTTACTTCGGACTCTGTCACAGCGGATAGTCCGCCTACTAACACGGCATAGTGAACTGCACTAGTCTCCGAGCGCACAATCAGAGGCTCGTTACCTTGCATTACCAGTCCAGTACTATTCTTAACTTCGGTGAATGTAAACGGCGACGCAGTGCTTCCAGTGTACCGACCTAAGACAATGTTATCCCGACAGTATATCAGGAAACCACTGGCACTAGGAAGTACCGCAAGGATATCACCACGCAATTCAGCAATAGCAGTGGACCCACCAGCATTATCAGCAGGCGTAAAATCATACGGGTCAATCGGACTACTCCAATAAAGTCGATTGCGGGTAAAGAGTAACATGTAGTTCTGGTAGCTGGATACAACCTGAGTAGCAGCCAGTACACTGGTACCGATTCCGTAGAGGTCGTAGCGAGTAATCTCACCTGTTACCATATCGTAATCGAAGAATTGTCCCGGTGGCACATCCCCTGAGCCAGCATTAGGATGTTGCACTCTACTAGTAGTTCCATAGAATACAGCTCCAGGTAGTGCTACAAACATCGTACGGTTCTGGAATACTGTGGCAAAACTGAACTCGTAGAGGTTAGGTGTGTATATTGTGAATGCCAGTTTGAACTGATTACCAGAGGCAGTATTACGCAGATAGACATCTGTACTACCAAGGTCATCCTTCTTATCCAACAGCATATACCACACGTTACCCTGCACATCTATGACACTAGTCAGCTCTGTACTAGGACCGAATTCCAGTAGTACTGTAAGGTCATTATCATCCAGGATAGGCACTTGCACTTCAGAATCAAAGATACTAGAACTGCGAATACCCCGAAAAGTACTGAGTGTATTCTGGTGATACAGTACTCGGGGCATATCAGTATCCTGCAACTGGTTGTACACAGATTGGATGTCACCATCATCAACCTGCGTACGCTCCAGTACAGTAGTAGGCTTTACGCCAAGTTTAATTGTCTTTAGCACTTTCTTTTCTCCTTGCTGCTACTATGTATTCCCGCATAGCTTGAACACTAGCTTCCAGTGTTGCTATACGGTCACCGACAGCTTTGAGGTCTTTGTCTGCCTGTCCCGCAGTATAACGGTCGTCAGTCTGAGAACGAATCCGTTCCAGTAGTCTTGCCTCAGTCTCATTCAGTAAATCTTGGCGCGCTCCCTGAAGTTGTAGTACATGTACCGCTGCAGTAGTCTCAGTGTTGAAGTGTAGTTGTGCTTTGAATCTTGCTTCAAAATCTGACCGCAACTCTTCAATCTTATAGTCTGCTAACTTAGTAGCCCAGACAGTACTAATGCCCGTAGCTATGATAGCCCCTACTGCTATCACAAACACCTGCATTATTCCCTCCTTAATAACAATGCTAGTAGTCCGGTCGCCTGACTGGCTATGTGGCGTGTGTTCTTGTGCGTTAGACATGGTATCTCCTATTCTTATTGGTAGTGGTATGCAATGGGTTGAGCGTAGCCCCCATAGTAGAGGGCTTCGGTGTTATCAGAGTTTAGCAACCCAATCACGTATTACTGGGTCAAACACGTTTGCTACTGCCAATCTTGACGGATGGTTCAGTGAATTGCCCCCGACTGAGTGGTTTCCCTTCTGCCAGTCGCCCTGCTCTGGCCCTCCCAGCAAGAAGCTATCATCTGCTAATTGCGCTGCAAATGGAGTTGCTTGCTCTTCCAAGTCGCAGACAATGTTAGTAGCAGCCGCAGTATTAAGACCAAAGGATACATTACCAACCGTGTCAGTTTGCTTGTGTACAAATTTACCCACTAGCGCACCGTCACGATAGATTGCAATCCATACTCTGTTAATACGAACATCCCACACCTCCGGGGTAGATGCTACGGGCGCTGTCGTTGCAAACGTTATTTCAGCAGCAGCTATAGGCCGCTTTTTGATGCTTATGGTGCTTCCAATGCGCTCTATATGTATGCAGCCATTGTCTGGGTCGCCTGTATACACCGCCGTTTGTATTAGCCAGTCTGCCTGATTTGTGATTGGTGTGAATGTAAATGCGAATCTAGCTCCGGCATAAGCTCCTTCTTTAGTAATTACACCATTAGTGCCTGTAGCTACAGTCATAGAATCGTCTGTCAGTACACTTGGGTCTCCTGACTGTGTCCACAGTGCTATAGATGCCTGACGCTGCGCAACAGTTTTAATTGGGTCTACATTGTACCGTACTGCTCTCCACGCTCTTCCTACATCTAGTAGGCCGTAGCCATTATACATCGCATACCATCGTATATAGTCACTGAGTCGGCTAATTTGAGAGAATCCATCAAAGTCGGATTTTGGTAACATTTCAGTAACCAATAAAATGCTTGGTGTAGTAGCCCATCCCAGCGCATCATTAATGGCATTGTTTAGATAGTTCTGGTAGATATACGGATGGTCACGGTCATTCATGCCATGCGCTAGTACGAACAAATCAGGAGCAGTAGCTTCTGCTGCATCCTTCCACGACTGACCTACGGTTGAGCCACTAGGCCATGTATCAGGATTAGCAGCGACATAGTAACCACTTGCAGTGTCAGAAGGCTCACTAGCCATGCCTAAGAAGGATGCATTGTTGTAATTAACAAGATTACGACCACCTAGTCCTAAGTTATGCCACGTAAAATCTACCGCAGGGTATTTGTATTCCATGTACTGCTTGAATCTGTTTACCCATGTATTACTATTTTCGTTCTCTGCTGTACCTACAGCTATAGAGGTCCCGACAAAAGTAACAGTGCAGCTACCTGACGCAATAGCAGTGTCAAACTGCGACCTGTCCCATATTGGTTGCAGGTCTGTTGCTAGCAATTTTGCAATGTTAAGGTTAAGGTCATTACCAGCGTACTTCTGCAAAGGAACAGCACTAACAGCATTACCTGACACTGTCAGCTCTCTTGTCCCGTCTGCACATACTACTCGAATGATATCGTTATCTTCCAGTCCTACGGCGTCTTTCCAGTACGAAGCTTCAGTAATTTGGGCAAAGGAGTTAACAGTAGTATAAGACCAAATGGACACACCACCATTAACATCCTTGCCAATCAGCTCCAGGCGCTTAGGATTAAATCCTTCTGCTAGTACTGAGATGCTGGTAGTAGCAGTAGCTTCATTGCCTTGTGAATCTGTTACTGTCACACGGAATTGCACTACTGAGTCCGAGCCTACCCGTGGAGCACGCTGCTTACTGCTGTAGTTTGTAGCATTGCCAATGTTAGCACGAGGCCCCCTGACATGCTCCCATAGCACGGAAGCTAGTGGATAGTCATGTTCGATTACTGCCATTTCCAGTGTGTGATATTCCCCAGAAGCAACAGACGTTTGTGATTTTGCAGTGACTACGAAAGCCATAATAGTAATCTCCTAGATATTAATAATGATGCACTATAAGTAGTACACTTAAAACCGCCAATATACTGTATGCTCAAACTGGCACACCGTAACATCTATTGCTCCACTGGCATCTTCCCACTCCCATTCTATAAATGGAATTAAGTACCTGTTGTACAATGACAGCTCTGTAGATGAGAATGGGTACTGAGTGCGAACTTGCTCGCCTTCCATTAGTGTTATATACCATCTACTATCAGCACGATTGTAACTAACCCATAAATCCAAAGCGTAGTGCTCACCAGGGTTATTAACAGTGTAATTAATCGGTTTTCTTGTTTTTACATTCCCAGCTATTCCTACCATAGAAGACCCTTCCAGTTCCCCATAGGCTGGCGGAAGGTATTCTACATATGCGCCTTCATTGCCAACAGTAGGATGAATAAAGCCAAAACGAAACCTTCTGGTTGTTTGTCCAGATGTAGCATTAGAGCCTCCACCTATTACTCGTGCCTTTAGATGTAGCGCTTCCACATTACTAGTAATTAAATTTGCTTGAGAATTACGTACAGCAATCTTACCTAATGTAGTGCGCGATAGAACTTTTCCTAATGCTCCGTCGACATTATCTGCAATGGTAACACCTGTCCAGTCATCAGTAGTAGGTATGTCAATTTTTGCAGGAAGTCCATCACGGTCAATATTACCACCAATAGTCTTTTTCAGTCTGCTGGGTTCAATTAATTTCCCAGACATATCAAAACGTAACATTATAAAACCTCCATCAGTCCAAACCCACCGTCACCACCGCCTTGACGATACACTACATACATTCTGCCTTGCCACATAACAGCACTGCCCAATTGGTCTACTCCAAGTGTCTGGTCTTCCCATGCCTGTAGTGGCGGGGTTATATCCACAGCCTTGCCTAGTGTTACTCCATCGCTACCAACACGGAAGGCACATATTTTACCCATAGGAATTTCTGCACCACCGGACGCTCCAGCCCCTGCTGGTGCAATCAACCATAGCTGGTTATTATAGACAACAGTGGCGCCTGAGTTATGCTTAATCATCCAGTTCTCTGGGTCAAAGCCTTCTAGATGTGCTAGTAGGTGTTGCCCGTTTTGTAATACTTGCGGATGTGGCTGGTAAGTCAGGCCATTATTATAAGAAGTATAAAAAGCCTTTCTACTATTATCAGTTCCACCGTATAGCCCGAATCCATACCAGCCACCGTCATAGCGGAAAGGTTTGAAGTAGCCCGTATGCCCGTCACCTGCATTATTGGTATAATACTCTGGAATAGCTACTCCGATAACTGTCCATGTAGTGGGAGTGCCATCGGCATTTGTAACGCGGTCAGCAGTAGCTACTAGTGTAAGCTGGTTGATATATCCGGGAACAAATTTAAGTTGATAGTACTGCAGCCAGCGTGAGTTAACTTCATCCCATACCACGCTGGGAGTCTCATGCTGCTCTCCTCCAGTAACATCATCTCGAAAGACCATACCATGATGCTTCCATGGCCCTAAGGGTGTAGGAGCAGTAGCCATCCATGTTCCCGAGCCTACATGGTTGGAGTGGTCCGTAGCCCAGAATAGCGCATAACCTTCCTCGCCACTAACAGATAAATCTACAAGATAGGGCCACATTAGTGAGCTTGCGCTCTGGTCCGCAGGGAGTAGTAGGGGGTTTGTATCCAATTTACGTAATGTGGGATATTCTCTGTTTCTTCCTTGCCCTTGGGTAGCTACTGCTACTTTATTCTGTATACTATTGATGTGTTGAGCTGCTCCTCCAACCAGTTGTAGCTCATGAGGACCATCAGCGCAATGCACCTTAATAATATCAAACGGTTCCAATCCTATGGCTGAGTCCCAGAAGCCTGCAGCAGTAAGCTGTGCCAGAGTATTGATACAGGTGTACGACCACAGTGATACTCCGCCATTCAAATCCTTACTGATTAAGTTCAGTTTGTCTGAGTCGAATGCTTCACCTTCGATAGTGATAGATGTAGTGGCTGTGGCGGTGGCGCCCTGAGCATCAGTAACAGTAACCTGATAGCCCACTACTGAATCTTCACCTACGCGTGGAGTACGTTGACGTGTTACTGATTTCGTAGGCTCTCCAATCTTAGTGGCTATACCACTAGTCTGTACCCATGCCACACTAGCAATAGGAGCGTCAAAGTCAATAACATCTACTCGCATACTATGGTACGTTCCTGACTTAACAGTACCTTCTGATGTCGCAGTCACTACAAAGGCCATGATAGTGTTCTCCTAGTAATGTACCCTACAGTTCTTCTTCTGTAGCATACGTATTAATAATATTCGGTATATCGACAGAGTACAGTGTGCGCTCTATCTGACTGGCAATATTCTCTTTACCATTAACACGCCAGAAGCGCGCTAAGGCCCAGTCCATGATTGCCTGTGGGTGACGCTCCATTAGCCATGTCTGTAGTGACATATCGGTAGTGTCAGGAAGCTGGTACCAGCTCATAAAAATCTTCGGGGGTATAATACTGCTGTAGATATATACTGCTGTATCCTTGGCATGGTAGTAATCAATCAGTGGACTACCGTCTATGCCATTCAGCAATGATTCGTCCTCTATTGGTGTATAGCAATCATTGTGAGTGGTCAGAGTTAGTGGCCCTCCTTCACTTGCTACTGGACGTATTACTGCTAGCTTAGTGCAGTTCTCTGGAAACGGTAGAGAAAACTTCTGACTAGTTAATCCGGATGTATCAGTAATAGCACTTCGTTTATCCCGAGAAAATAGTGCAGCGCTATGCAATCCTCTGATAGCTTCCTGTAAGCGACGTAGTAGTTGTGCGCGGTAAACTTCCATGCGCGTTTCCACTACTAGTGCGTCCAACATTTCTTGAAGAGTCATAAAACGCCTCGATGTAATAGATATAAAAAAGGCTTACTAAGCGAAAACCTAGTAAGCCAATGGTCCCACCTGTCGCTCACACGGTGTTAGGATTACATGCTACTGCTACAGCTAATTACGCTGCTGCATCCCGCAGGTTGTGAATGAAGCCCCAGGCATGAGGGTTCTTCAACTGAATAGTGAGCTCAGTAGTAAGAACACCGCCAGTGGCGTCAGTACCGTCAGTAGCCTTCTTATCTTCGTTGATATAGGTTACTTCAGTATCACGACCTTCCAGATAAGCGAAGTCAAAGCTGGATAGCTCCCCTACTACCATCAGCTTCTGCCAGTCTGGGAATGTGTTAAAGATTGGGTGTTCAATCAGGCGGATAGTACCGCGTGGTAGTACCAGAGTCTTAAACTTCAATCCGAAGTTAGTCTGACCATCAACAATCTGGTACTCGCCTGATAGACGACCGATGTCATTAACAACATTCAGTGCAGTTTTACCGCAGTAGGCTACTCGACTATTATCGCTAGAGCCGTCCATACGGGTGTCGAACAGTGGGTCAATCATGTCACGCAATTGCTTGAACGTGGTAGTAGCGCCAGCTTCCTTAATGTTAGTAGGCGAGTTTTCTTCTACCAGTTGCTCCAGACCTGCCATAGTATGTAACGGTTGACCGTTACGGATAGACTGGCCACGACGTGAGAAGAACGTAGCAAGCTCAATGTCACGAGCATGGAAGTTACTGGCATCACGTTTGTTTTCTGCAACAGTACCATCACCAACAATTTGCTGAACAGCTGCTAGTGTTTTGGACTGTGCCCAGCCATTACGGAAGATGTGAGTATAGTTCACATGGTTCACTGGCAGGATGGATTTTGCAGGTGGCTTCGCTGAACCTTCTTCGTACGCATTACCGATAACAGCAAGCTTGGTAGTATCCGGAATAGCTGCCGCAGTAGTACCTTGGAAACCACGCACAACAGTAATGGTAGTAGCATCGGTAATGCCGGTTACCAGCAACAGTTCAGGCGGTGTGAACACTCCACCTACAAACGCTTTCGAGTGACGCAGGATATCATTCACTGTTACAGTAGAACTGTCCTGCACTGTCAGCGTAGTAGCTCCAACAGTAGCGGCGGCACCCATAGTGATAGCACCGAACTGCATGGTCTTAGACCAGTAGCTGTGAAGTGTTTGCAGTGCTTTGACTTTACGCGCTAAGCCACTCATAGCAAACAGAGGCGCCTCACCATTAGGGAAAAGGCGCGCAATGTTAGCAGCATAGGAGAGCTCCGCTAAGTCATTTGGTAAGTCATTGGTATTATAGAATTGCATTCTATTATCCTCTCTCTGTTATTACGATTTAAAGAACTCTCCAATAGAGCTTTTAGCTGGTCGCTGTTCTGGCGACGGAGTGTTGAATTGTCCCATTGCATCTTCAAAGAAGCGACGAGTAGCATCAACAATTTGCGCATTAGTAGCGTCTGGATACTGGGCCTTAAATTCCTGCATCTTAGACTTCACTAATGGCTGGAACGTTGGGTGTTTCAGTACATCTGACTCGATGTTATTGAACTCATTATTCAATGAGTGCTCATCGAAGATGCCCGGCAGAGTAGTATCACGGAACTGGTTAAGATGATGTTGTACACCTTTATTACTAATCTGAGTAGCGAAGTGCGCTGACATTGATGCGCCTGCTTGTACTGCCTGATTAATAATATCTGTTAGTCCAGAGAAGTCACCCTGTGCAAACGCTGCTAGTGTATCCTGACTAATTTCTGGTACAAAGTTCTGCTGTTGCAGTAGCTTAGAGTACTCAGCGTTAGTGAAGGAGAACGGGTCTAGTGGCGTTGGTTGTTGCTGTTCACCTTTACCGCTATTATCAGGTTTCTTCATATATTTATCAAGTGAGGACGGTCCTGCCTGAGGCCCTATAGAGAAGGGGCCAGTCTCCATACCATTAGTTGTCTGCGGCGGCGTAGGATTATTCGGCAGGCCACTAGGGTTACCACCAGTAGGCTGGTTTGCTTGCTGCTGTTGACGCATTGCCGCTTGGTCAAAGATGTTACCTTCATTACCACCGCTGAACGGGTCTGCACCAGCACTGAATGATGCATTGCTTGAAGGTACTGCTGTTGGGTGGCCACCTTGCTGGCCTTGTGAACTAAATTGACTCATGGGTATTACTCCTGATTGGCATTGGGGTTGTGGTTACTAACATTAATGCTGGATAGGTCTACTAGATACTCCAAGGTATCTATTACTGCCTCTATCCGGCGAATCTCTGTGATTGCTATTTCCTTACCTTCGGTAGTAGCATAATTACGGAGTAGTGATATCTGTTCTCCGCGCTTAGTTGCTACTAGTGCTCCTAGGAAGGCCGCAGCTTCGTCGGTAATGACGAATGCAGACTCGTCAATATTACCTTCAAAGGCTTCTACTAATTGTTGTGTGAGCTTACTGTTGTGGTGCATTTGCGCCTCCAGTTGGTGGTTGTCCAGCAGCTCCCGGAGTATTACCACCTTGGCCGCCATTATCAAATTGTGAGGTATCGAAACCAACACTACTGAATATGTAGTTGATTAGTCCTACTACGTCATACCGCTGCTGTAGCGCTGGAATCTGCATTACTAGGTTCAGCATAGTATTAGCAGTAGGCAGGTCCAGAATCTGGTCCTTATCAGTGAGGCCGTCTGCTAGTTTGAATTGCATTGCAGCTCTACGGATAGTAGCAGGGTTAACATCAATACGCTCACCGTTACGGTCGACGACAGTGGTTACTGGCTGGTACTGAATGATATTAGTCTTAATCATATGCTTCAGTGGTACCATTGCCACACCGTGCACTAGCTTAGCGATAGTACGCAGGTCGTCGTCAGCATTATTCATTACTTCATTGAACTCGCCCAGAGTCTTATTACCCTTCTGGAACTGGCCCTGCTGAGGACGATTGAATCCTACTGCTTCGTTGGCTAAGTTTGCCAGTACTGCCATTGTGTTGAGCCTGGTAGCGCCGTTGTCGTCACGGAATGGTATTGGTAGATAGGCATCGCTAAGACCGGGCTTTGCCATGTTGGTGCGTACTGCTATTTTAGCAGATGGATTAGTACCATCAATGTCCGTACGCTTAATACGAGCAGAGTCGAATAGTGCCCTGTCATCCAGTGAGCGCTTCATAGAGGCTAAGTGACAGTCCATGATAGCAGTACTAACATTCTGCATTGGTATCACTAGTTCTGCATAGGACTTAGTCTGCTCGCCAAGACCATCTTCCAGTACTTGAGTGTAGATGTCTGGTAGATAGGAGTGAGCATTCGCTAGTCGCTTGGCATAGATGATAGTATCCCAGTTCACCATGTATATCTGCCAGATTTGAACATCGTTCTCTGCTGGTACTTTCATGTTGAACATTGATGGTATGATACGTGCATTGAAGCGTACTACTTCATAGCGTGCTCCTTGATTCAGCTTTTCTAGCTTCTTCATTTGCATACTATCATTAATGCCCAGTTCGCGGAAAAATCCATTACCCCAGCCAAGATTCTGCTCTTCCTTATCATGTTCTGGTAGTACATCCGGCCGGCGATAGTGCTTACCACTAGTACTGGCTTTGCCCCATACATGCTCTTCGTTCATCACAGTATCATCACCAAGCTGCAAGTTCTGTATTAGCTTGTATAGTGCTACTTGTGACATACGCATAATCTCACCACTGAATTCACCCTTAGAGTGAACTTCGTTTAGTGGTACTGACGTATCGTAGAAAGAATTGTATGGGTCCTTCCGTCGTAGCACATTACCTTCACGCTCTACTGTCTTAACGGCGGCACCAGCAGCAGTAGCATCAGGGTCTGTATTATCAGACAGTACTGACATAGTGGCTTCACGTTCCCAGTTACAGCTAATAGCAGCATATGGGTACTTAGCAATATCACGGAAGTACAGTATCATTTCCCGTGTCCAGTTAGAGGCAGCACTATTCTCATCAATAACAGCGTTCTGCTGCTTCACCTGTTCTTCATTGCCACGAGTATTACTAACACTCTCGAACATCTTAGGACCAGCGAACATATCAATAAGGAAGTTAGCCAGCTTACTAACAGGCGAACGAACAGTAGCAATCTCTGTGTCCTGGTAGAAGTCCTTCTTCATTTCCTTACGGACCTTCTTACGCTTGTCAGACTCTAGCTGAATAGCCTTATCAATAGCTTCAAGCCGCGTTCTAGTATTCTCCATTGGGAACTCTAGGAAGCGGTTATTGATATAGGACACTAGTAGTCTCTGGGAAACCTTGGATAATTTGGTAGCAGCTGTAGTAGCCATTGTCTTCTCTCTTGTTAGTGCTAATCTGGAACGCGAACGTCTGGTAGTATTGCTGGATGCTTAGGCCTATTAGGGTCTTCCACTTCTTCAAAGTCTGACTCTAATGGTAGTAGATACTCATTGGCGTGATCTAGGAATACTTGCTCTCCGTACGCACCATTATCTAGTAAATCGTCCACATTGTCAGTTCTAGTAGGCTTGTAGAAGGAGGCCTGATGGGATACTAATGCTAATGGTGCTGGTAATGCCTTACTGAATCCTGTCATTAGTGACTTCATGTAGGCTAGTATCCGTGATGTCTTACTAAATCCCTTGGGAGTTACTGGTATTACATCCACACCTTTAATACCAAGCTCATAGGTGAAGTGCTCTATCCATTGTACTAGTGTCCCTTGGTATGCCACAGACTCTACTGCTATTACTGGTATACGCTTAGTCATGGCCCATAGTAGTACTTCCTTTACTAGTTGAGGAGCAGACTTCTGTATTACTCGGGCCTCTACCATTACTGGACCAGTCTCGTCATAGACGTGGTACTCACACACTGTCTGGTCATCACTCTTCTTCTTACCTAGTGACGGGTCTATTACTAGATACTTACCTATTACTATATCATAGGGAGTATAGGCTACATCTGGTATCTTACTAGGATTCCAGTACATACTAGTCTTAACACTAGGGTCATTCATAGACTCTGCGAAGAATATGTCCTCTTTGCCTAGCTTAGTATCCTGATTCAAGTCTGATAGTAGTGACTTCTTACTAACTACTGCTTCCCACAGTGCCTTACCATTGGCTAGTATGGCACCTACTATCATACTAGTCCATTCTGGATTCTTCTCCAAGTTACGCAGTATACAGGCATAGATACCACTACCAGTACGTCCAATCTCTAAGTCACGATACATATTACCTAGATATATCACTGAGCAGCGCCGCAGATTACGGGCCTTCAGTAGTGTAGACAGGAACCAGTCTAGTAACTTCTCTGCTAGTTCTTCAGATTCGGCGTCTTCCTTCTCCTGTATGTCATCTAGTATCATGACGTCTGGGCGCTGGAAGTCCTCACTGATACCACGAACAGAACCGCCAGTACCACTAGGCTTGAGTATGATGCGGCGGCCACAGAACTGGAACTTGCGAATCTCAGCATTACTCTTAAGGGCGTCTGCATCCCACTGTCCAAATAGTGCTATTACGTTGGGACTATCCAGTAGCAGTATAACGTCTTCTACAAATGCCTGCGCCTTGCGAGCAGTGCTGCACATTACTAGGACGAATCGGCGTTTGGTGAATAGTATGATGTATACTACTAGTAGTTTGAGTAGTGTAGTCTTAGCATGGCCCCGTGGTAAGCCTAGTGCAAACTTATCAAAGATAGATTCATCTATGTAATCCTTCTCTACTGACTCTATCATTAATGTCCACATTAGTACGTGTTCATTTGAGAAGTCAGCAGTAAATTCTTCGGGCAACAGTACATTAGCAAAAGTATTCAAGTCGATTTTCATCTGCTCGATTATCTCTTGAGAATGTACTGTTACCACTCTTTCAGCATTAGAATACTGTTCTACTAGGTTTTGCATTTATGCGACACTCCGTACTACTGGCTGTGCAGCTTTACGA
This sequence comes from Rhodospirillaceae bacterium, assembly GCA_002722775.1. GTDB lineage: Bacteria > Pseudomonadota > Alphaproteobacteria > Thalassobaculales > Thalassobaculaceae. The sequence goes on along the minus strand of PBMU01000004.1, from coordinate 40,696 downwards.
GTAGAGGTTAATGCATTACGCAGCAGTGAGATGCCACGACGTGCGTCACGGACACGGCCCTCAGTATGCAATACTTTACGGTCAATCTTTACAGTAGCGTTCATTGGAATGCTCCTTAGTTGGTTGGGTTGGTTAATGGTATTAGTTGAAATCACTTTCGTCAATCTCCTCATCAGGGGTAACAGTAGTTGTTGTATCCGCTTCCAGTAATAGCTGTGATGCCATTTCACGTACATGGTCAGCACTAGCAGTCTGTAGCTTATTATCGGCGACCTGCACTACCCTGCCAGCACTATCTTTGGAGAATGTAATATTATTCTGCACAAAGCGTTGATTCAGTACTATGCTGGCAGTAGCAGTAGCAGGTCCTTGTTGTTTCTCTACACGACGAGTAGCACCATTGATTACTTTGTACAGTCCTGCTAGTACTCGCAAATCCGTCTCAAAGGGTGCCTTGGCCTCAATCTGATTCAGTAGTGTAGCTTCCAGATTCTCCAGTCGTGCATCCATAGCCATATCAGTGACAGATTTAGTAGCCTTAGCATTAGCAATCTCAGTAGAGTACTGTGATGCAATATTAGCAATGGCAGACTCACTAACATCAAACATATCTGCTATATCTACTGGGCGCAGGCTGGACTTGGAAAGCAGCTCTACTACTATCTTAGTATTACGGTCCACGGCGGCTCCTCAGGGCTAGGGGGTCAGGAATAACTCATGTATATGCATTATTATAGGGCGGCGGCGGTGGCGGGTCAAGGCATATTAGTAATTAGCAGTACTAGGGAAGTGGCGGGGACGGTGTGGAGGCTAGTGGTAGTATGTATATGTTAGCTCAAAATTTTGGCGGAATTTTAGAAACCCCTATTTAGGACATTCGCCGGACTAGCATAAAAAATTCCCACACCCCTACCCATACTGGCCTGGAATGTAAGTGACTGCTAACAGTAATGAGGGAGTGGCACTACCAGTGTGTCAGACTGCTATTAGTAGTAATTATTTTTGTGCAAAGTACTTGCACTATGTGTGGGGTTCGACTAGAATGTTTACCAGTGGCACAACACAGCGCCACACCTGCCGCTCAAGGCACTAGCAATAATGCTAGGTACAATTTACTTATAAGGATGACTACTATGTCTAATCAAACTGTTGCAACAAAACCTTTCACCACTGTCTATAACTTTAACTTTGCCAAAGCAGGCAGCGATGCTTTCGAGAAACTACAGAAGGCACTAGCGTCTGGCACCATTACTACCAATGACGTAGAAGTGGATGCAGAGAAGGGCAGCAAGCGCAAGCCGTTCAATGCCACACTGATTACAGTTGATATGGTGGCACTGCTGGCTGACTCTGGATTGTCAGAAAAACAAGTCGCTACTGTACAGGATTTGGTTAATGCTCACATCGAAGCAGCAAACAAAGAAAATGTCGCAGTAGGTATCACTGACTACACTGATGGTCTGGCAGTACTGGAAGCAGGTCTGGCCAAGCGCGGCGGCTCTATCAAAGTCACCAAAGAGATGTTGGCTGCTACTATCGCAGTTCTGGAAAGCTACCTTGCTAGCACTAGCATGGCAGAGAAAGCCAAAGCCTTTACCATTGCTAAGGCTACTGCTAAGTTCACTGTCGCGTCACTGGCTACTGTTAAAACTCAAGTTGTTGAGCGTATGGGCGACATCTTGAATGAGTTCGCCACTACTCTAGACGATGCAGCGATTGAGCAGCACTTGCCAGTGCTAGAGCTATGGGCAGACAACATCCAGAAAACACTGAATCCAGAAGCCAGCGCTGATGAACTGGATGAGTCGGACTTCATGTAACAGGTCGCCAGTCCTACTACAAGCCCTGCCTAGTGTGGGGCTTTTTTGTGCCTGCCTGCTGGTGGCTACTCTGCCACTACCACTACCTCACACTACCACTACCACTACCACTACCACTACCACTACCACTACCACTACCACTACCACTAGTCCTGACCTACTACCACTATGCTATATGCTGGTGGCTACTACCACTATGCTATATGCTGGTGGCTACTGCCAATGATGCTACTAGGACGCTCTATGCGGGTGCTGGTGGCTCTATCTACTACTACCCTATACCATACTACCACTATCTATAGTCATAATGATGCTCAGACGTTCTACAGGGAGTGCTGGTGGCGTGCTGGTGGCGTGCTTGCTGGTGAGATGCTGGTGGTGTGTACTGGTATGCTGGCAGGGATGCTACCTGAGGCACACTAGCAACTAGAAGTAACGTCAATCACGCGATGCACGCAAGGAAATTGGGCACCCCCCTGCCTACCTACATACCATCCCACATATATCCATATACTACTACTATGCTACTACCTATGCCCACTATTACCACATCATGCCACTATGCCACTATGCCTACTACTCGCCCATTCATCCAATAGCCATGCATTCCGGTAGTCACTAGCTACCTACTGTGTACTGGTATAGTACCGTACTGGTATAGTAATAGGGGGGTATAGGAAAAAAGAAATAAAATTTGAATAGGGGGGTCTATAATATACAACATAGAAGATACATAGTTTTACTGCTATTGCGCTATCTTGTGCTACTGCTAGGGTTTGCTGGTGGTAGGTATGCATTCCGATAGTACTAGCTGGTGGTAGTATGGTACTAGCCAGTGCTATGATGTAGGGTGCTATGATGTATGGTATGGGAGTACCCCGATTCCTCTAGTGCCTCATAGTACCTTGCGTATCCTCGCATGACTGGTATTGCTAGTGTGCCTCAGGTAGCATCCCTACGCTTATATTATTATATTGACCTGTCTAGCTATATATGGGATAATGCTAGTTGGTCGGAAGTCCAAAGGATTACGCATGTTGGCATGATTCTTGCTTACTGGCTACCAGCTACTATTGTCACTATTACGACTATTACTACTAGGATTATTACTGCTATGAATACTGCTACTTCTAAGGTTACATTTCCACTACACTTTGAATCTGTTACTACTTATATTAATAAGTACTATGCTCACTATGACATTAAAGGCACACTAGAACTAACATCTATGCAAGGTATTCCACATGACGGAACACTATGCATGTTCACTGCTGACACTGAATGGCAACTAGTAGATATAGTACCGCGCTTTAATAATGGTACTCGTAGGTTTCATCTAGTAAATACTGTTACTGATAAGAGAATAGTAATCGGACTTAATGAAGCACTAACAGAAGTAATACGTAATCATACTAATAAAATGATAGAGTCACTATAGGAGCCACGACAAACATGAATACTTCCAATAGACCAAAGCGTATGAGTAATAGTAACCAGCGCAGAAGGCAGCAGTATTTTGATAACTGCCGTAGGCGTCGTCGGGCCTCTATCGCCTCTATCGCCACCAGCTCTAACACTATCTATACTGGCTCCACTATTACTAGCAATACTGCCATTAACTCTACCAATAACTCTACCAATAACCAAGATTGTGAATAAGGATATATAACCAATGAATACCAAGTCTCGCAATGCTCGCACCACTAGCACAAAATACCAGCCAGTCATAGGAGCCAACATAACACGCGATGCTAACTTGCATCAAACAACGGCAGTAGTGACGTATTGTCGTGTTAGTGGCGTCAAGCTGGCAATATCTAGCATGTTCCTTCGAACTGAGAAAGGGCATGTACTAGTACCAGACATCCATCCCATATTCTCTATGCCACGACGTCAAATACTAGACATCTACTATGACGTAAAATTCAATAATGAATTGTATCTTGTACTACTGGCCATACTGAATGACTACGACTTGCTGGAGTGCCACTGTCCTATTACTGACATTACTGACCGTGGTATTACTGACGTTAAGGATGCTATACGTGAATTCATTGGACTAATCATTAGTACTGGCGCAGACCAGTTAGAGCGCATTAACCTACCTACTATTGTTAATAACGCAGAGAATCCATTAACAGATAAAAGATTAAAGGATACTCTACACGGCTACATCAAGATGCTAGAGTCAGGCCGGTACTCTACTATTACCAGCAAACTGCTAGATGCCTTTGATGATGCGGATATTGATGCAACATACGACAAGGCCGACGACGAGCGCTCACTAGTAGCACGCTTCAAAGAGTACCGTCTGCGTACTACTAGAGATATGGCTAATAAGAAGCTACTGAATGGATGGGCTATGAAAGTACTAACAGCTCGCTCAGGCTACTCTAGCAGACAACTAGCAAAGATACGTCATTGCATGGATACTGCTGCCACTGACTTACGCGAGAAGGACTTGCGGGAAGTAATAGCACTAGTAAAAGATGGACTGACTTATGAAGATTATGAGCGTGAGAATAGTCTAGTAGTGGTGCGTAGTCTAGAATCTAAACTAGAACGACTACTGGATTATGAAGCAGACTTTGGATTCATAGACCTAGATGATGAAATTAGTGCTAATAAGGCTGCTGTATTCGAGTATGAGACTAAAACCAAAGTCACTACTACTCTACAAGCCAAGACACCTGAGCAGCAGGAAGAGGCTAAAGCTAAAGCACTAGCATTCTGTAAAGCGCATCCTGATTCTAGTATGACTAGGCTTTATATGCGTAAATATAAATTCGAACTATAAGGGGTACTGTTATGAGTCTTGCGAAACGTATAGCAGAACTAAAGAGAAAGAAAGCACTAGCACTACAAGAGGCTAAAGCTGGTGCATCACTACTGGCACCAACACCACCAGCAACTGAGTCTAAGGAGACTACTAATGCACAACCTATGGCTAACAATAGCAGAGATGTGGAAGCTATCACCAACACTGCTGATAGTGACAATAAGCCTAGCAGCAACACTAGCGTTTCTACTAACCTGCTTAATAATGGCATAACAAAGGAGTCTACCAATGAGACTGCTACTAAGCTTAATAAGTCTACTGCTAGTGACGCGGCACAACGTCTCAGAGCACGCTTCTCTAAGATTGGCAGCACTACGCCAGCGAAAACAGTACCAGCGCAAACGCAGACTACGCAAGATAGGCCGAGTACTAGTGTTCGTCGCCCAGTGTTTACTAGTCCTACTCGTAATGGCAGTGATAAGTCTGGACCTAGCACAACTACTACCGCTAAGGTAGCACCAGCGCCGCCACCAGCACCAGTAGACACAACCGCTAAGGTAGCACCACAGCTCAATAAAGACCAAGTAACATTCGAACACTTGAATACTGAGCAGAAAGCAGCAGTACAACTAGCAGTAGCAGGTGAGTCATTCGTACTAATAGGTGCTGCAGGTTCTGGTAAGACTACTACTGTGAAGTGCATACTAAAAGCACTCCTCGATAGTGGTAGACTAGGTAAGTTCGAGAGTGGTGAATATACCAAGAAGTTTGTGAAGGAAGGTAAACTACGAGTAGCAATAGTATCATTCACCAATCAAGCTATTCGTAACATTACTGAGGCACTACAGGAAGAGCTGAAATGTAATGCTACTACTCTACATAATCTACTAGAATTCGTGCCAGTAGAAGCAGAGATAGAAGATGATACTCAGGTTACTGGTGTGCGGACTAGTCAGATATTCGCGCCTACTTATGGTACTGCATGGCGAGAAGCTGGTGGACAGATACTACCTGCATTCGACCTGATAGTGGTAGAGGAAGCGGGTAGTGTACTACTGGACTTGTATGAGTGTCTAGAATCTGCACTACCAATGGATAGTAATACACAGTGGATATTCCTCGGCGACTTGAACCAGTTACCGCCACCATTCAATGATGGTATACTAGGATTCAAACAGCTAGAGTTACCAGTAATAGAACTAACAGAAGTATATCGTAACGTTGGTATCATTACTCAATTGGCTCATCGGATACTAACAGGCAAGCCCATTAAGGATGATGAAGCACAGAAACTCAGTAGAACTGAGGGCGAGGATAGTATCAAGTTCACACGCTATGTTAAGAACTGGACGCCAGAAGTAGCACTTAAGAATACTGGCCTACTGCTCCAGAAGCGTATAATGGATTACCGATTTGACCCAGAGGAAACACAGGTACTAATACCATTCAATAAAGCCTTTGGCACCATCGAACTGAATAAGTACATTATGCAGGGTATTAGTGACAGGGATAACCTACCAGTATTCGAAGTAATAACCCGCTTTGGTAAGACATACTGGTCTATAGGCGATAGAGTACTACATAACAAACTACCATACCATATTACTGACATCTACAAGAATGATAAGTACCGTGGACCTAAGCCACTAGAAGCATCCCCGTATCTTACTAGATGGGGCCAAGCTAAGAAGGGCCATCGTGAAGAGGTGTTTGGTATTAGTGATGAACAGCATGAAGCAGAAGTAGATGATATGGAGCTGGAAGAACTAATGGCACAGGAGTATGCGGCGACGGAAGATGAAGAGACTAGTAACCAAGCTAGTCATACTGTAGTACTAACTCCCGTTGGTGATGGAATGGAAGTGAAGTTATCCACCAATGCTATCGGAACACTACTACCTATGTATGCACTAACAGTACACAAGTCACAGGGTTCTGAATTCCCTAGTGTACTACTAATCCTGCATCATAGTCACAGCGTGGCAGCACAACGAGAGACATTCTATACTGGTGTTACTCGTGCGCGTCACCACTTAGAGGTTATGTACAGTGGTAACTATACTGGTAAATACATTGATAACAAGTATAGTATGCTACACAAATGCCTTGTTAATCAGAAGATAAAAGGAGACACACTAGCAGAGAAACTTAATCACTTCCGCAAGAAAGCACTAGCCTATATTAAGGCTGCGAAAGACCCCGATAGTAATATTCATCGCCGCTTTGTATCACTACGAGACAGCGGCTACTTAGACGCAAAGAAACTACAGAAAGAACTTGGAGGCTATAATGACTACTAGTAATGACAATGAAGTACAACGCAAGGACCCTGCAGAAGTACTAACAGACCTGACACTGGAAGAACAACGAGAAGTACTATTTGGTGACTTGGAAGTACTATCCGGATTAGTACAGGCAGGCAAGCTCACTAAGGCACAACTGGAAGAGCTAGTACTGCGGTACTTGTTTGCTATCCCTAAGATGGAACAGGCCATTGGCCAGCAGAAGGAGCCACTAGCAGTAACACCCCTAAACTTGGATAAGTTCTGTTCCCACCTATCAGCAGAGCGACGACTTCCAGTGCAGAATGGTGCTAACTATGGCTTGCACTTGAGCCAGCTTATTACCATTAAGACTGTGCATGGGATAGTACAGGTAACACTAGCACAGTACGACGCAAGCAAAACCGCTAAGGTAGCAGGTAGCGCTAAGGTAACAACCAACAAAAAAGGAAACAAGTAATGATTACTGATATTACCCAAGATGGGTTGGACTACAATATTAAGCAGATGAAAGGTACTGATATTGAGACACGACTGGCAAAGGTAGGCGCAGTCTGCTATATACTGGAGCAAGTACTGAATGTATTACTGGTGGATACTGAGACTACTGGTGTGGGCAAGTCTGACCAAATCATTGAGCTGGCAATACTACGACTGGCTGACGGTGTTACTGTAACCCAGCAGTACTTCCTACCAACAGTACAAATTAATCCGCACGCATTAGCAGTACATGGATTGGACCGTACAGCACTACGTATGCATGGAGCCAAGGCCATGAGTGCCGACGACGTGCAGGCAGTATCTCTACTATGCAAAGGCCGCATACTGGTACAATGGAGTACCTTCGACAAAAAGATGTGGCACCAGACAGTAGAGCAGACTGGTATACAAGTACCATCACAACCCATTGGTGATTACTGGCTCGACATCATGCCACTATTCGCAGCACTATGGGAAAAGGATAAGCCTCGTATCAAGCTGATAGAAGCCTGTCGTAATGTAGGAATAGTAGTAGAGGATGGACTGGCACATTCCGCTACCTATGACTGCTTACTAATGCAGAAACTAATAGCACACCACAGTGACTGGTATAACAGCCATGTACTCCAACGAGCTTAGTGCTGAGAAGGAAGATAATATTGCTGCCCTGTTCGTAGGGTGGCTCTATTACTTCGAGCGTAATCCAGTCAGTAGTAAGGACCATGACTACAGAAGCCAGCATGAATTGGCCAAGCTACTACTCGATTATGCCCCTAGTGTGCATCGTGACCACCAGTATGTCACATTCTACCAACAGCAGTGTCTACGGTGCCATGATGTACATCACTGTTGTGCCAGTATAATGCCCTATGGAAGTACTTGTGCCAGCTGTTGTGGTTCTTTGAGTCCGGTAGTGACAGCTACTATTACTGATATGAGAGAGTACTGGAACCCCATGACTATAGTATTCGGAGTGCTACCTTGCACAGTACAACGAAAGATATTTCAACGTTTACTTGACTATAGGGACGGTATCTTAGATAATAGAGAAGGTAAGGAGTCGTTATGCAATATGCACAGATAATTCAGTTACTAGTGGATAAGACCACTACCGAAGAGAGTGATATAACGATTAAGTTTAAAACTAGTACCGCGTATAACAATGTGCGAGTAGGACTACGACGCGCGTTGAACAATTTGAAGGCAGAGCTATCTGTACTCGGGATAGAGTTAGAGAGAACTGTACTATCAATTAAGTATGACGAGGATACTAGTACTTTCAGTGTAAGCCTCAGCAAACCCCGTGAACCATTAGGCGATTTTACACTACTAGAGGAAACAATCCATGACAACAACTCTAAAGAAGAGACGTAGATGGGCAGAAGTATGGCAGACACTAAAGGAATTAAAACGTGCTAGTCTCATACCATCCAACAGTGAGAACCCAGAAGTAGTAAGACGCTTCATGCGTACTGCTAGAAAGGGTGTTCAGAAGGAGAAGTATGAGGATGATGCATTCAAGGTGCGCTACCCTTTTGCTAAACTTACCAGTACTATTGAAGGCAACAAGCTAACATTCGTACTAGACTTAGGCTCTTCAGATATTAATGCGGAGGACTTCTAATGGCACTAGCCGACCTGCAAGCTAAGTTACGAGCAGCTAAATCAAAGGCTGCTACTAATATCAAGACTGATAAAGAAGATGGTGTAGATACCACTGGTAAACCGAAACAGTTGGATAATATGACACTGCGTATTGCAGAGCAGAAGTCCAAGCTGGAGCTACACCAAGAGCAGCAAGAGGAGCGTGGTACTTACAAGTTCGCTGACGAATTGCATGATGTTACTGGTTTGGACGCAGAGTCATTCATTGCTAGTATGAAGGAGTTGGACGCAGCACTAGTGGAAGATACTCCACAGATTCGTAGCCTTAGTACTGCTATCCGTCGCAATCTTCAACAGTTCCCTGAGCTGACGCATATACTAACAGATGCCCAGCTCAATATACTGGTGAGTGGTATGCTCAAGCTTGCTAATGTTGAGACTGCTCCCAAGACTAAGTCCAAGGCTACAACTAGTAAGGCTCTTGATGCTAGTATGGACTTGAGTGATTTCGGATAAGACTACTAATGAGAGGAGAATGAGTAATGCCAATGATTAATCCCAAGGTATATGCAATCTGCTTTACTGGGTGCTATCCAATTGGTGCCTATGCAGTAGCAGTAGCACGCAGTAAAGAGATAGCACACCAGTTACTACTGGAGCAGTTAGATAAGGAAGCGCCAGACTTAGTGGAAGATAATACTACTTTCCACGCTGAACGTTACGAAGAGGTATGCACTGCTAGTCTTGGCGCTACTCCTCATTGTCACATTCAATCCATTGGAGAATACTAATGAATTTACCTAACGATGCTTACATGTTGCGAGAAGGTGATGTAGTACTGGTACGTATAGTAGTGCCTGACCCTGTGGTATCTGACATCTTCAAACGTGGCCAGTGTCACAAGGCTACTGTTACTACTACTACTACTCCTTCAGGATTCCATGTGCACTATCCTAAGAGTTCTGAATTACACGGTACTGAATTTGATGGTAAGCCTGCTAACTTCTACCACACGCGAGAAGAAGTAGTACCACTCCGCTTACTAAAACGAGCAAGGGGCTAGTAATGGCTAAACTCGACTACTACAACATCACTCATACTGGTCTGTCTTACAGTCGCCAGCTAACACTACAGAATTGCCCTCGTAAATTCGAGCTGGATTCTAAGTTCGCTATTAAGGCTAATCGTGAGTCAGTAACATTCAGCTATGGACACGCAGTAGCAATGGGTATTCAGTCTGCTATTGCTGGCTACTCTTACGAGCAGTGCATGGTACAGTGTATGCTGGCTTATACCCACGACATCGAAGACATTGGTACTGACGGGGAACAAGCCAGTAAGAAATCTATCTGGACTGCGCTAGTAGCAACAGACTTATTCATCAAGCGCTACCAAGCTGGCGTGTACAGCTACCTAGATGGATGGGAAGTAGCACGAGTAATGCAAGATGGTAAAGAAGTACCAGCAATCGAGCTTACCTTTGTAATAGATTTGATAGATGGGTATACATTCGAAGGTCACATCGACCTAGTACTGTACCATCCTGAGAAGCAACGTTACATGGTAATAGAACTCAAGACTACTGGTATGTCGTCTGTCCATGAAGCCACCTATAAGAATAGTAGTCAGGCTCTAGGATACGGCGCTGTCATTGACTTGATGGCTGCTAATAAAGGACAGGCTGCTAGTTTCGATGTACTCTATCTGGTATTCCAGTCCCGTAGTATGAACATAGTACCGATGCCATTTGTTAAAACTACCAAGCATCGTGCTGACTGGTTACGGGACTTAGTAGTAGAGGTAGAGAAGGCCAAGTTGTATGAGCACTATGGTTATCCACGGCAAGGGCAGCACTGCTACTCTTACTTCCGTCCGTGTGAGTACATTGATAGTGCTTGCCAGTATTCCGATGCAGCACTGTCCCGTATCTTTAAGCCGGTGGATGGTACTACTGACGAAGAGAGTTACACTAAGCTCACTAACCCTGACTTCCACTTTACACTGGACCAACTACTGGACCGTCAGGATGAACTGATAGAACAGATAGAATCTGGTGAAGAGTCAGAAGTAGGTGATGCTGATTTATTTATGACAACAATGTTAGGAGACGAATAGTGACTACTGAGATTAAAATAAACTACACTGCCAGTGACGGCAAAGAATTCCCTACTCTTGTAGAGGCGGAAGACTACCAAGCATTACTGGACTTATCCGTCAGTAGTGAGTTGCGTCAGACTGGCTGGAATGTGAAGCCTCAATGGATAGTAGCAAATGCCAAAGCTATCCTGTTGTGCGCAGCAGTACTAACAGAGTTAGGCTACGTGGCAGAGCCCACTGGTAGTAACGAAGAGGAGTCTGAATAATGCCACAGGCCACAGTCGTAGCAAAGCAATCTAGTGCGCAGTCTACCATTATATATGGTGCCTCACTGACAGGTAAGACAACACTAGCACTGTCACTGGCATCTAAGTTCAAGGTACTGTACATCGACGGTGAGAATGGCCGGTCACTATTAGCCAACCTACCACCAGCATGGTTACGCAATATCTATGTGCAGCCGGTGTATGATAATAAGGACAACTATAACTTTGTTAATAGTGCTATGTTCCTTGCCAATGGTACTAAAGCTCAGATGTGTGACGCGCATGGTATCCTTATGAATAAGCCTGCTATTACTCCTGCGTGCGCAGAGTGCAGAGAATTGAATAAGGAAGTGCCTGCTATCAAAGCTGGTGAGTTCACTAATGGTATTATCAACGAGTGGACACTGAATAGTCTGGACCCTAATGAATGGGTAGTAGTATGGGATAGCTTTACTCAGCTTGCTAGTAGTGCTAATGCTCTTGCTACTCGTAAACTGGATATGGGTAAGGATGAATTCGAAGAGTTCAAACACTGGCGTAGTCAGGGGCGATACCTTGAGAAGTTTCTTGACTATATGCAGGGCGCACAATATAATACTGTAGTTATCTCCCACGAGCAAATGGGTAAAATGGAAGATGCTTCTAGTAAGATTGTTCCTAGTGGCGGTACGTATGACTTTAGTAGAAAGATACCCCGCTACTTTAACAACGCGCTCTACTCCCATATCCGTAATAAGAAACACATGGTAGTATCGACGACCACCGGTGACGCCAAAGTACTAGCAGGTACTAGAGGCAACCACACCATCGACGTTACTACTCTGGATACTATGGCCCGTGATATGTGTAAACTGTACGGGAAATAGACTGCTAGTCCTAGATGGTACTACTAGAATAAAGATGTACTACACCATTAATCAATTGTAATATCAATCTCATGTAAGGAATTTACTAATGAGCGAATTTAAAACTCAAGAAGAACTCGAACTGTTAACTACTGACGAAGCACTATCACTAGGGTACGATGAAGTCGATGACCTCGCGTCCTTTGCGCCACTACCAACTGCTATGTTTACCTTTGCTGTTAAGTCATGCGGTCTGGAAACTGTTGGTTCCGAAGATATTGATGCGGTAGTAATGGAACTGACTCTGACTGAGCTGGTAGAACTGGACACTGATACGGAAGAAAACCGTAAAGCTGTTGGTGACATGCCGAAAGACTACAAAGAATCCATGATTGTGGGTGAAAAGAAAATGGGTCTGAAAGCATTCGCTACTATGACGCGTGAGTTAGCAGCAGCACAGGGCTGGACCACACTAGCAGAAGCAATGGAAAACATTGTTGGCTTTACCGGGACTGGTATTATCAAACACACTAAGTGGAAGAACAAAGACACTGGTGAAATTCGTGAAGGCAACCGCATTGATGCTAAATCGGTACTGTGGGATTAATCTCATAGCCTGTGTTGATGTAGCCTAGCTACTAGTAATACTAAGGGCACCTTCATTGGTGCCTTTATTCCTTCTACTAATTCACTATTACTACGGATGTATAATGAACTTCTACCTAATCGCTGATAGATATAACTCTTCCTACTACTCCTTCGCTAAGATGGCACTACGTGGGCACAGTGTACTAGCACCGAAGGCTATCTACGATTTACTATCTCCTCACTTACGCGCAGCTAAGAAGCACAAGGCTGATGCTATTATCTTAAGCCACCCTAAAATACTAGCCAAGTTAATCCGCAAGCATCACGGAGCGGACAAAGAGTCTGACAGTTTGATGGATTGGGCTGGTGCTGTATTCCATGAAGAGGGTATTAAGATAATAGTAGTACGTCCTTTCCAACAACTAGTATCTACTGACACTGCGGAACATCTACTGCGGTGGTGGGTACGTAAGCAATTCTCCAGAGACTTCCCACCCATTCCAGAATTACTATGGGATAATGTATCCAGCACTGACACTGCTAAGGCTGAGGCATGGCTATCCCGCTTTGCAGAAGCAGAAGCAATAGCAGTGGATATTGAGACCTACCGTGAACCTATTGACTTCCATAAGTACCAGAAAGCATTGGATGATGGACAGCCTGTAGCAGGATTGGCAGCTATGATGAAACTGCAAACTGCTAGTGGTAAGAACAGCACTAAGATGGGTTGGTGTATTCCTAAGATTACTATGATTGGTTACTGTGGTCTGTGGCTTAAGGATGATGGTAGCTGGGAGTCATACTCCATAGTACTACGCATTGACTGCATGGCAGATATAGAACTAATGCGTCGCTTCAATGCACTAGAGCCTATGAAGATTACACAGAATGGGGGCTATGAAGCTACACATCTTATCCGCTACAACGCACCACTACATAACTGGCTCGGTGACACATTCCACATGATGCACAGCTGGTATGCAGAACTACCACGTACACTGAACTTCATTGCTAGTATGTTTGTGAAAGATTACCAGTACTGGAAGGAAGAAGCTGGTGTTAACATGGACTTGTACAATGCTAAGGATACCTACTATACCCTATGGGCTTGGGTAGTAATGGTGAAGCTAGCACCAGATTGGGTTAAGAAGAACTACCGTATTGAGTTCCGTAAAGTATTCCCTAATGTTACTTGTGGACTAGAAGGATTCAAGGTAGATGAAGTGGAGCAGCAGCGTCTGCGTGAGCTTTATACTAAGCAGTATGATAATGCACTGGCACGACTAGGCACTATCATATATCCAGGCTTTAATCCTAATAGTGCTCCTCAGGTTAAGGCAGTAATCAATGCACTATCCACTGTCAAATTCAAGTCTACTGATGATAAGGCACTGACTAAGTTTGCTGACCGTGGCGAGTTGGAACTAGTAATAGTAGACTTAATCCGTCAGGTACGAGCAGCACGTAAGAAGTTGAGTACCTACATTGATACCACTCTGATGGATGGTAGATTACTCTATGAGATTAATGCTGGTGGTACAGATACTGGCAGAGCTAGTAGTAAAGCTAGTAACTTGTGGGTAGGTACGCAGATACAGAATCAGGATAATGAACTTCGTAGTATGTACATTGCTGACGAAGGTTATGTCATTGCTAACTGTGATGGTAGTCAGGCTGAGTCTCGTACTACTGCATATATCAGTCAGGATGCTACCCTCATTGACAGTGTTGAGAACGCTAAGGATTTCCATACACGTAATGCCTCACTATTCTTCGGTATACCAGAAGATGAAATTATCAAGGTTATCTATGAGACTGTAATAGTAGATGGTGTCGAAGTACAACAGCCTAAGCGGGATGCTAATGGTAATATCCTAAAGGATAAATCCTTACGTACTCTTAGTAAGCGTATCAACCATGGCAGTAACTACAACATGGCAGCAGCTAAACTACTGGAGACTATGGGTGTTAAGAATGTGATAGAGGCCAAGCGTCTACTGAATCTACCACTAGGTATGGGATTGAAGAAGGTATGTGAGTATCTGCTGGAACGATTTGTACTAACCTATCCAGACCTCAAAGGTCGGTACTATGATGAAGTAATAGAGAAGATTCGTACTACGAAGATGCTGACTACTGCTATCGGATGGACACGCTATTGCTTTGGTAAGCCTTCACGACTTCCAGCAAACAAACTAGCACTGAATAAGTATGTAGCTCACATGCCTCAATCACTAAGTGTTATGCTAGTAGACGAAGCCATGTTTGACTTCTGGCTAGAGTATCAGATTATTCGCAACATCGTAAGACTAAAGGCGCAGGTACATGATGAAGTAGTATACATGGTTAAGCCTGAGCACTACCCTGAAACCAAGCCAGCACTAAGCACACTAATGAGTAGACCTATCACTGTCAATGGCAGAGAACTGGTAATACCCAATGACGGAGGTGCGTGTGATGAATGCTGGGGCAACTTGAAGGACTAACACTATGATTAATGTGAATGTTAAACTTATTAAGAGGCGTATTATTAATCCACTGGCCTTACTGTCAGTTAGAAGAGAATGGATAGTGAGGAAAGGCTATAATCGTATTGTATATATTAGTGTAAGTGGGCTGGATAAAAATCAGAGAAAGCAGAAGATTACTATATATCGGAAAGGTTTTATCTTGGGACTGCCTGATGTTATAGTAGTTAGACAGCTTAAGTATAACAAGTATGGTACTCCGATGTATAGTACTCTGAAATACTGGCAAGTAATAGATGCCCGAAAGGATTGGAAATTACCAGAAGGCATAATCATACACTAGAGGACAGAGCTATGGAACCTAAGAACACCAGACATCCTGTTGATGGTACTATGCTAGTAGCTGGTACTCGTATCATTCCTACCAAATCCATACCGGACTTCAAGACAGTACTGAAGAGGGAAGAAGTACAACGTACTAAACTGGAGCGCTTACTATCCTTCACTCCATGGAAGCGTACCAAGATTACCATTACTACTGAGAGTGTGCCTAATGATGAAGTACTATTCTCCACACAGGATAAAGTAGTATTCGTTAGCCACCGTCAGTATGATATATTGCAAAAGCAGAAGGACCTTGCCAAGCCAGACTTCGCTGCTGCTGGTATCAATTTTAACTTCCGATTCTAACCCACCATAAGGATAACACTATGAAGATTTACACTATGGTACGTACATACCATGAAGATAGAACTACCAGTCGATTCATCTGGGATTCAGTGGAAGAGCTGGCTGCATTAGAACCGCCATGGCTAGATAATCTAGTCAACGAATCCTGCGTACCAGAAGGATGGTATACTATTGCTAGTGATGACCATGGACGTTGGCAGTTTGTTAAGCTGGAGCATGTACATGACCGTACTGGTATTGAGATTCATCCTATGACTACGGCAGCGGAAAGTGATGGATGCATAGCATTGTGTTATGGCCTCACTGCTGGTGGTCACACTAAGCAATCAGAGCTGGCATGTTGGACATTAAAGACAGCACTAGAAGATTCCGGCGGTAAAGCACTGCTGCATATCACTAGCGCTACTGGCCCTCTTACCCCTAACCAAATGCGAGAAGGAAAAGAATCATGAAAGTAACAGACTTACTGGTTAATCGTATCTATCGCTTTAGTCATAAAGATACAGATGAAGTAGTGTACGCAATAGCAACAGGCTACAAAGACGGTCATGCTACTATGGAAGATATAGAGAATAGACGTACCTTCCCTCTATCACAGGAACTACTAGATGATAGTCATGTGAGGGAGATTGAAACCAAGACTCATGTGACGGAAATGCTAGCAGACACTGAACTAGTACTGTCAGATGTAAGTCCTTACCTAGCTCCCGGAGTACTAGCCTTGTATAATCCTCCCCCAGTATGCGCTTCCAGACTCCACGCAGCTGTACTATCAGGAGGTACCATTACACCAGAAGGTAAGGTTACATTCCCTAAGTATGACATGGAGCGTCGTATCAATCTGGATGAAGTTGCGCAGCTTCCCCAGAATCTGAATGAAAGTGTCGGCGAGGTTAATGATGGTAGTAATGCTGGTACTAGCCACTACGACCTCCCCGCAGGTGCTACTGAGTTGAAGCATCTTATCTGGCACAAGAACATGAACGCTCAGATTGGTGAGATATTCCGTGCGTGCTACCGTCTTGGCACTGCTGGTCATAGTAGTAAGGCACGTGACCTGCGTAAGATTATTGCATATGCAGAGCAAGAGCTTGAGCGTATGGAGAAGTACGAGAAGTAATGTAGAGCAGAGTAGTACTACGCAATCAATAACGTGAGGAGACAATGATGTTAACATTTCACATAATTGCAGTAGTAATAATTGGCATTGGTATTATCCGTGCCCAACGTAAAGCTAGAAATGCTATTGGCGTAATGCGTCGTAAAGGTTGCTGAGGTACAGGACTACAGGGACGTAGACTGTTTTCATAAGGGATAACATAATAAAAGAGGAATGTGCTATGAGTAGAATGAGTGTAGCAAGTCGTGCTAGTAAGCGAATCAATTGGATGCTGTTCCGTCTAGGGTCAGCTGTCAATGCTGCTGCAGTTTCACGAGTCGAGTACGGCAAACTGTTACAGGGTGATGCAGCTCAATATCAGCGTGCTGCATTGGGTATGAATGCTAGTGCTATGGAAGACTTAGCCAAAGCAGAGCGTCTGATACAGAGTGCTATTAACAAGCTGGAAGATGTTAATGAGTTTTGCAGTAAGCACACTGCTAAGATGAAGAAGTAAGCACCAGTGGGAGTAAGTCCAGTGAATACTGACACAGACTTAATGGATGCCTACTTTGAGCTTATGATTCCTAGCAGCGAATGTCCTTTGATATACCACCGTTGGTGTCTTATATCAGCAGTAGGGGCATTGCTAGGACGTAAGTGCTGGTTAGACTTCGGCTTCGATAAGATATACCCTAACATGTATACTTGCATACTGGGTACTGCTGGTAGCCGTAAGTCCAGTGCTATCAAAGCAGCCCGTAAGTTACTAGAGGCAGTTGATTACAACTACTTCGCTAGAGAACGTACATCGAAAGAGAAGTTCCTCAAAGACTTGGGAGCAGGGTTCGATACTATCAATGGTGGTATACCTCACGAAGGTATTGATGCTGATACTATCCTACTCCAAGGCGGCGACTTCATAGAGACTACTGCTGGCCCGTCAGAGGTTTACATTAATGCAGGGGAGCTAGAGGATTTCATGGGACAGGGTGATGTTACTTTCATATCACTACTAACTAACCTATGGGATAACCTAGACCGCTACAGTCATGGTAAGATGACTAGTCAGGACATTTATATCAATGAGCCTACTATCAATCTTATGGGTGGCTGTACTCCTACTACATTCAACAGTGTATTCCCTCCGGAAGTAATAGGCCAGGGTATGCTGTCTCGTATGCTACTAATATTCGGCGGTGGTAATCGCACTAAGATTACGTTCCCACCCCCACTAGACAAGGAGAAACTTTCCGATATAATAGAAATACTTGCAGGTATTCGTGATACTATCTCTGGTGCTATGACACTAGAGCCTGCAGCAATGAAACTACTAGACGACATATATCAAACTTCGTATACAATAGCAGACGCACGATTCGACAACTATATAAACAGACGCCACATACATCTATTGAAACTGTGTATGATTATAGCGGCAATGGACCTAAGTACTACTATTACCTCAGCCCATTTAATTAAAGCTAATAGTATATTATTCCACGCTGAGTCACTAATGCCGCGAGCACTTGGTGAATTCGGTATGGCAAAGAACAGTGATGCAGTGAACATAGTATCCCAATTCATTACCGAGGCGTACTATAAGAGCAACACTGGAGTAACAGCAAAGGAAATATTTGAAGCTACTTCTAATCACTTTGTTTCTTTCTCTAAGGACTTTACGGAATGCTTGCAGAAGCTATCACGTAGTGGAAAGATGAAGTGTATCAGTGGTAAGTGGATACCGATACAAGCTACTAGTCATGTGAAACTACCACATGTATATGTAGAATCACTACTTGAATACCAAGACACCAAGGAGAAATAGTAATGCGCAATTACACTATCACTAACAAGGGCGTACT
Source organism: Rhodospirillaceae bacterium (assembly GCA_002722775.1). GTDB lineage: Bacteria > Pseudomonadota > Alphaproteobacteria > Thalassobaculales > Thalassobaculaceae. Next base: position 21,812 of record PBMU01000004.1, on the reverse strand, counting down.
CAATCGCCTATTACTGCGTGCGCAGACTCTGCATCATGCTGTAGGCTATGAGCTAGGCAAGCCGCCAGAAGATGCAGTAGATGCAGACGGTAATAAGGATACGGGCAAGATACCAGTACTTGCTAAGAATATGGATACTGGTGAGTCTGTGATACTGGAGTATACTCAGGACTTTACTGGAGTAGTATGGACTGGGTACCAGACGGCGGCCAAACCTAACACTGGAAAGGAGAAGTAATATGAAGCTTGAACAGAAGAATGACCTACTACAACAACTTGATATCATCAAACAGAATGGTATTAATATTCGCGCTCGTTACAATCGCCTTAGTGGTGACCAAATTGTTAAGGCAGCGGATAGAGCTATTGAGCTTGTAGGGCAGGACGAGGCTCCTACTAAGGCTCCTCTGATTAAGAAGTAGTACCATTCCTTGGTGTAGGGGTTCGCACTTCCTTGTGCCCCCTATGCCAAATATCCACCTACTGTGGTGAATTCGTATAAGCAGTACTGATAGACTGCGGAACATTCCCTCCTAATACTGCCTGCATATACTGCCCTCCAACACTATCATTAGTATTATACAAGTCATATATCTGAGACTGTGTAGCACTGATAGCCTGACGATGTAACCACTGGTCATACCCATCAATAGTCCCACCGTTAGCAGTGTAGTCCCGTAGGAATTTCTCTGCCACATTACCATCGTAACTACCAGCACGCATAATAGTACGCATGTTCCGTCCTAACTGATTAGTACGTTCCTGCATATTAGTCTGGTATGCCTGAGTACGGTAGTATGTCTGCACCGCTATAGACTCATCCAGTGTCTTAGTACCCAATGCACGTACTACTCGCTGAGTCCAATCCATATCCTGCAACACTGCCAATGCACTGCCCTTGGTAGTAATCCTTGCTCCAGACATCATCTGCCCTAAGCCTGCCAATGGTCTGTTCACCCCGTTGGTAGCCATAGCTTCTGCCATAGCCTGTCCCATTGGAGCACCATTAGCAACACTATCCGCTAGCTGCATGATACTACCTGCGAACTTGGTAGCCATACTGTATACCGGTACCTCTTCGATGCTGGTAGGTATGATGAACGGTGTGCGAGGATTCAAGTCACCACGAGTGTATAACTCCAGTCCATGCCCTATTACTGGCTTAGTGAAGTTAGACGCTAGTCCATACAGTATCCATTCACTAGCCTCGTTACCAACAGCGTCCTGACTCAGTGTATAGAAGTCGTCCTGATACTGAGACTTCTCAGCAATGAACTCATTCATAGCACGGAATCCTGGTACTGATTGTGCTCCGAAGATACCAGCCTGTAACCCCATCATAGCACTAGTAGCTGCAGCCTGCTTGTCTCCGATATGGCGTAGCAACTGCTGGAACAAGTTGAACTGATAGGTCTGGAATAATCCAATAGCCTGACCAGTGATACCCTTGAATAGTGCTGGACGCTGCGCATAGTTATAGTTACCATGCACCCGCTTCACAAAGGTATTGATAGCCATGTGCTTAGTAGTACCATTCGTAATGCCGGCGCTAGTTAGTAGTATATCTGCCATACGTGCAGCAGTGAACTTCACAAATTCCTCAGAGAAGTCTGCTGGCGTGGCTAGTGTATCCACTATCTTATGCCCAATGCCTTGGTACTTCGCAATACCTTTCTCCTTCAGTACCCGTGGGTCCAAAGCAATGGCATCAGTAACATCACGCATTTCCTTCACGATGCTGGAAGAGTACCCACGCTTGTAGTAATCCTCCACTAGGTCAGGGTTCTGGAAGAAGTCCTTAATCGCCTGTTGTGCCAGCTTCATATTACTGAACATTGAGTACTGGGGTACACCTTCTGCAGTCTGTTCCATTACCGATGCAGGTACACGAGCAGACAACGTCTTATTAATCTGTTGTTGCTGCAACTGTGGTATGGAATCCAGTAGATGTTTAATCTCTGGGAATGCAGTGATAGGTGTACTGATAGCATTCACGAATGGCTGTATATAATCCAGTCGCAGCATGAGGGTAGCAGCAGCACCATTAAGTTCCGGTATAATAGCATTGACTACCTGCTCCGGTAGACCTTCCGTCTCCACCAGTAATTCACCAATCCGGTCGTCATACACACGTGGTACATTGTAGTGGTCCATGTACTTATTCATAGTATCATAGTCTACACCACTGCGATTAGACTTGAACATACTACGGATAGTATTCACTATCGTGGTAATACCCTTATCCAGATTCTCCTGCACATCTCTCCATGCACCGAACCGAGTAGTATCTTCCTTATTAAACATCACTGCTAGCTGAGCACGGAAATTGTCTGGTAGCTTCTTATTACGTTGTGGCCCTAGCGCACTATTATTCATCTGGATAGTCTTACTAGCCTGCTCCAGTGTGGCTACTTCCTCAGCGTAACGCATCTCCATAATATTATCAGCTACTCCACCCCACTGACGCTGCATGTCTCTACGATAGCTGTCCACCAGCTGAGGGGTAGGTTCAGGCATAAAGTCAGCAAGAAGGCCAGCGCGACGTAAATCACTATTAGCGCGCCACTCATTAAGAGCAAAGTCACTATCAAACAGCCCCTGTTGCTTAAAGAAGTTCTCTGCCTCATTAGTACGTACAATTGTGATATCGTTCCCATATTTATCTCTCAGACTATTAATCCGACGGGACAGAGTAGCATCGTCTGGACCACCCACAATACCACGTTTGAACCCGTCTAGTTGCCCACCTTTAGTGGGAATAACAAAGGCAGCGTGACGATAGCGGATAGGGTCCAGAGCACCAGGATATAGTACGTCAGGGTTAATATTACTATCCAATCCTTTGAGCCCAGCAATCATCTGCTTACCTTTAGCATTGATATCACTATTCACTTTCACGGATGCACGCCAGTAATCGACGACTTCCTTATTCTGAATAGTAATAATATCCTCACTCACTAGCGCATCCAGTCGGTCACGCATAGGCTTGGATATACGACCTGCATTAACAATGGTATCAATTGCATCCATTATCTCTACAGACCAGATAGTATTGTTCTTTGATGCTGCATTCATTACTATATTCATAGCAGGCATTTGCATCAGTGCATTGATATTACGTTGTGCTACCTCCTCAGCTACTCCTGCACGACGTGCCATAAGGTCTGCTATTACAGAGTCTGGCTGGAAGTCAGGAGTGAATGTGTAGAATTTCTGTCTCAGTTTAGGGTCCAGTACTGCTGCTTCTGCTAATGCTTGTGGCTTGGCTTTGAGTGCTAACTCTACTGGTTCCATGGTTAGTGCAATGGCATTATTACCAGCTGCGCGTAGTTTGTTATGGGCTTCCCCTACTAGTTGCGCCCACGACGCGCCGCTTCCATAGTCACTATTGGCAGACCGTAACAGTCCGGCAGCATCAGTGCTAGCCCCAATAGTAGAAGCGTAGTTAATACCACTTTCAATTTGTGACTCCGGCATTAGCCCAATTAGTTTAGGGTCCAAGGAGAACAGGAAGTCATTAGTATTAGCCACTGCATGGCTTTGGGCTTGAGCAATAGCGGCACGACTATCCAGTAATCCACGTACTTTATCTGGGTCTGTTACTTCGGTGCGATTCTTGTAATGCATCTTCATAACAGTAGGACGAGCAGGGTCGTAGTTCTGAGACCAAAATGCAGTCCCAGTACCACGGCCTTGAAACGTAGCATAGTCTTCACTGACATCCACTATACGGGCAATGTCAGATACGCTATACTTGCTGTCAGGATTATTACTAATATCAGCAATAGCTTTCTTTTTGTACTGCTGGTAGATGCCTTTAAGGCGGTCGATGCTATCTCCAGTACCACCGAAAGTAATTGTATTAGAAATCCCCTTAGGGCTTTTGATTGTAATAGCGCCTTTAAATTTACCATCTTGTGCTGCCTTAATTACCTTGTTAATAGCATAGAAGTTCGTCCAATCGACTACTAACTTTTCCGTTGGTCTCAGCTTCTGTTGGGATGCTGCATAGTAATGCGCCGATGCAGTAGTAGGGTCAACCTCCAATACATTGAACGCATCGTTAATCTTAGTAATACCTTGTGAGTGATGTACACCTCCTCTTCCCATTGAGACTTTACCAGTATCCCGTATCGTAGGAGTACGGTCACTGAGGTTGAACATGTTACCAGTCTTGGTATCCAGCAGTGCTTCACTGTAGCCCAGACGAGTCTTGAGTGCACTGTTACCCGCGAATATCTGATACGCAGTCTTACCAACTTCTGCAGCTTCCTTAGCAGTACGAGGATTAGTAAGAGCATTATAAGCATCTGCAATCAACTGCTCTGGGTCACGTAGTCCTTTCTCTACTGCTTCAAGGTACGCATCCATTTCTGCAACTTCTTCTATCGCCTGTCTACTACGACCAGCCGCAGCGGCGTTAGCTTTGCGTACTGTCTCAGACCGTGCTACCAGATTCCACGCACCCTTATTAACCAGCTTAGACAGAGATACCAGCTCCTCTACCAGATTGGCATTGGCTGCATTACTGAATACATCCTTGAGCGCAGCAGCAGGAGCATAGGCCAGTTCGTGACGCAGCAATTCTGTTACTTCCTCAGGAGTACCATTCTGGAACACACGGTCACGCAGTTCGATACCAGTAACCTTAGTACCATCCTTCTCCGTATGCACCATAGCACTGTTGTAGTCCATCACATTATCACGCAGGTATGCTTTCTGCTCTGCACTACCAGTCCATTCCTTGCCATAGGTACGCTTACCAACACTATCAATCCATCCATCCTCTTTGAGGAATGATGTTGGTATTGCAGCGGGGTCAAACAGAGTATCAATCTCTTCTGGATGGGTAATGCGTTCCAGTCCTGATAGTAAGTTATGCCGACCTTCTGGAGTAAGCTTGTTAGGGTCCAGTAGTATATCCAACACTTCATTGGTCAGGTTGTTATCAATGTTCCCATTGCGTGCACTACGCTCTCCTGTCAGTTCTGCAACAGTCTTATACAATTCATCCTTAACAGTAGCATTAATCCTTTCCCCTTGCACAGACAGACCTTGTGCATTAGGACCATAGACGCCAGTATTAACTTCCCCTAGCGATTTGAGATTAGCATCATAGATACGTAGCTGCTCTGCTATCCGGTCACCTGCCAAGATGCCTAGCGGATTACGCTCACTATCAATAGCACCAAACTTAAACAGTTCTGCTACCTGTTCATCACTGTCCTTCATGATAGTCTTGAGTGTCTGGAACTTGATAGCAGTGTTGATAACACCACCAATACCAGTACCGAATATTAGACCTGCACCATAAGTACCAAGGTTCTCGCCAATAGCTTCGAAGTAGGTTAGGTCATCCTTCGTTAGTGATGGGTTCTGCACATTAGTAGCAAGGATAGCAGTCTCCATAAAGACGCCTTCTACAGCGGCCTGGTGGAAGCCTTCCTTGGATGCTGCTAGTATTTGCTGGCCACGACTACGAATATCCAATGCATCCGCCTGAATAGCCTTACGCAGTTTGTTTGCCTGACTAGCAGGTACCAGTGCCTGACGCAGTCCTATCATCAACGGTGCAGTACTCTCAGATGCACGTAATGCTTGCTGGGCTGCACGCGCTCCTTTCAGCCCTAGAGTAGCAGGTATGAGTGAGGATACTACGAAGCCTACACCGTCTACCAGTGTCTGATTCTCCTCGTAGTATGCATGTGCATTATTGAATCCCCACGACTCCAACTGCTCACCAGTATCAAGCTGGTCGATATCAGCACCAAACACATTGATAAGAGAAGTAGCAGTATTGATAAGTCCAATACCACCACTCAGCAATGAGGAGCCAATACCGTACTTGGCAAAGTCTACTATCTCTTCACCAAAGCTAGGGTCATCATCGTGTTCCAGTGCCCGTACGTACGAGCTATTACTTTCATAACGTAAGCTCATTAGAAGCTCCTCCATTGCGCACCAGAAGCTGAGATTGGGTTACGCTGTCTTGCTTCACGGCGACGCAAACCATTAGTCAGCAGTTCCAGTATATCACCTTGATTAGTAATATCCAGCTTGCGGCCAGTCTTAGTACCACTGAACCATGTACTACTATCCATACTATCCACATCACGAATGATAATGTTGTCCAGTGACGTCATACCATTCTGGCGCGTAGCAATACCAGCACGTGTCTTGTAGTAGATAGCCATGTCAGCAGCAGTCTGCTTAGCCAGTGCCAATTGAGACGCCATAGTACCGTCACCTTGTTCACTTGCCCGCTTGATAATAGAGGATACTGCAGAGTCCATAGTAGCATCTACTGAGCCTGCTGCATCATTAGGCTTAATGGTCAGGTCTATATCAGCATAGGTACCATCAGTAATACGCTCCATCACGTCGGAGGGAATAAGCTGTACTAGGTCATGGTCTGGATTCTGCTTGATGTATTCCTTAAGGTCAGACATTTCCAGTACACCAGCAGAGATAGCAGTAGTAGCATCCTGCTTCGCAGTACGATTAATCTCTGTCATTAAGCGTGCAATACGCGGAGCATCATTCATATCATCTAGTGATAGCTTCGCGGCCTGCCGTTGCTTAATCTCCTCATCAATAACATCCTTATCCTTAGGATTATCAAACTTACGTTGTGTTAGTTTAGCAATCTCTTCATCAATACTACCATTGTAGGTAGCCACAGCTTTCTGAGCGCCTGCCAATACTGAATCATCCTGCGTATTAGTAGGCATATTGCTTGGACTATTGCGCTTGGCCATAGCAGTGATTAGCTTGTCCTTAGTATTGATAGTGGCTGCTGACCATGCCATATAGGACGCAACCTCAGCATTCTTGAGATTGAAGCCTTGCTTGTAGATAGCAGCCTTAAAGGTAGTCTTACCTATCTCCTCTTCACGACCGGCCATACGCAAGTAGTCAGCGAACTTATCTTCCTGTACTGCAAGGTATTCTGTCTCACTGGCATAATCCTCGCGAGCCTTACGCATCTTATCAACTTCATTAACAGCATAAATCTGACCTAAAATACGCTGAGTATCCTGCTGTGTCAGTGCTCCCTTCTTAAGCTCCAACTCCATATTATTAATGGCAAGCTTAACCTGGTCATCACTAAGACCAAGCTGTTTTCTGTATCCTTCCAGCTTAGCATCAGTAATCTTAATCTTCCCTGCTACATCATTATACATATCAGTAGCAACAGCCACCTTACGGTCCACTTCCGCTTTCTGTTCTGCGGATAGTGACTCTTCAATCTTAGTATTAGCTGTGATACTAGCGAAGAGTTGTTGTGTTGCTGCTGCTGTAAGCTGCTGGCGGTTCTGGCGTAGTGCGTCTGCTCTTTGCATTTCTTGAAACGCAGGCTTAACAAACAGCTCCTCCCGCACTGCGCGCATAAAGAAGTTACTGTTCTTAGCCTTTTCCACTTCTGCTAGATATGCATTCTCAGCCTCAATATAGGCCTCATGTATCTTATTACGCTGCTCAGTAGCACGAGTGCCACTAACCTTATCCTGATACTGTTGGATAGCGCCGGGATTTCTAGCGGCGGCACGAGTCTGGATACCAGCATCGACGTTTGCTTGCTCAATATTAGCCTGCGTTACTTCCGCTTGTGATGCTGCTAACTCTTCCAGTAGCTGCTCCCGCTGGTCCAGAGTAGTCTCTACGCTAGAAGTCACTTCCGCATTTTTAGCCTGCGCACTAGTCACTACAGTCTGTGTCTGCTCAATAACAGTATTCAAGTCTGCAGGCTTAGTAACAGGAGTCACCGGATTGGCGATATTAGCCAGTAACTCTTCTTCCAGTAATGCGCGTTGTTGGTCTAAAGTTATCATACATTACTCCTTAGATTGGTGACTTAGTAGGGTCCAGTGGCATATCCAATGCTGGATTGTTAGGGGTAGTACTCTGTGCCAGTGCAGTTGCCAATGCGCTAAAGTCTGCAGAACCACCACCTCCAGATACGCCGCCACCAGCGCCTCCGCCGATAGCAACACCCGGAGTACCCTGTGCCATTTGCGCTAGTATGCCTGCAATACCTCCCCCAGCTGGGACGCCAATACTAGGACCTGTACCTACTACTGGAGTAGTCCCTGCGGCGCTGGGTTGTGCTGCCAGTAGACTATCAATGGTAACCTGTCCAGTATTAACTAAGTCGCCCAATGCACTACCTCTCACAGGACGTGTAGAATCATTAGGATTCTGGTACTGGTCACTCAGTGATGTCTCAGACTGGCTGGACTTTTCTGAGCTAGAAGCAGTTGTATCCTCAGTAGACTCCGTGTTGGTAGCCGTAGACACTTGGTCAGTGGTACTGGTAGACTGGTTAGTCTGCTCCTGAGTATTAGACTGACTTGCCACCTGCTCAGTTTGAGAACCAGTGGTGCTAGTATTACCTGTCTCAGTCGCCTGATTGGCAGTCTGTTGCTGCGTCTGTTGCTGCTGCGTAGTGAGCGCTGCCAGAGCTTCCTGAATCGCCTGCTCCTCTTGCGAAGATTGCGTAGTAGTCTCTGTACCTTGCTGACTAGCACCAATCGCTGCCAGTAACCGTTCCTGCTGCGCTGCCTCTTCCTGCAATTGTAGTGATGCTCCAGCTTCGGCGGCCTTCGTATTCAGGTCGTTCTGGAGAAGCACTGACGTGGTATTATCAAAGGTACCAGTATTGGCCTGATTATCATTGATAACACCTTGGCCTTCCCGCAGTACTCTCTGCATAAGGCTCTGTACTGCTGCCTGCACATTGGGATTAGACTGTGTAAGCTCAGTAATAATACCATCCAGTGACGCATTAGCCACGTCAGAGCCACGCTGCACATTACCCTGCACAGTACCAGTTGTAGTACCTGTAGTGCTAGTTTGCTGGTCCGTGGCCTGTGAGCCTGTGGTGCTGGAATCAGTAGTACCTGTCTCACTGGTGGCCGTAGTCTGTTGCTGGTCCTGCTGTGAGGATACCTGAGACTGTTCCTGACTCTGAGTAGCACTATCATTCTGTGTAGTACTTGAGCCAATGCTGCTAGCATTCTGTTGCTGATTTACAAACTCACTTAGTGATGCAGACTGAGTCTGTTCAGCAGAACGCTCCAACTCACTGAGTAATTCATCAATACCAGTGATACGAGTTGGAGTCTCTGCTATATCTTTGTTGGCTGCATTGGTACGCTTGTTGGCTGCATTACTAAATACGCCATTTACTAATGCTCCACCTACTGCTGCTGTCGCATAAAAAGCCATGATTATTCTCCTGCTAGAGTACGTACAATTTCATCAGGGTCAGTCAGGTCAGTAGCATGGATAGTAACCCATTCTACCTCTGTGACAGTAAACACTGCACGCTTATCACCAGCCATTACATTGAGTATGTAGGGGGCTGAGTAGTATGCAGTTCCTTGCTTACTGTGTACGGCGACTTGGCCCTTCAGTACTATTGCAAGGTGATTGTGTTTGTGCTCCCGTCCCACTGCCAATGCCTTGGGCGGAAGTGTTAGTTTGCGAAGGTAAAGACCATCACTGAAGAAATGGTCCACCGGTAATTCTGATTGTGGTAAAGCTGAGACTAGCGCTTGCAGTGCTTTGACAGAGGCATTTTCCGTAGCCTGTATCTTAGTAGCAATTGCTGTTTCTGGAGCAGGTTCAATATTTGGCATAATATTATTCCTCGGTTGATATAACTGTGGTAGTTTGACCAGTAATAAACTGTAATGCTAGATGTCTAAACTGGTTAGTAACTTCTACTTCGTACGTGAAGTCCTGCGTACTAGTATTAGTATCTGTGAATGTAAATGTAGCACCTCCATCCTCATACAAAGTCTTTGTAGTTCCTACTTCAGGGTCTTGGATTACTGTAGTAGTTAGAGTAGTATTAATATTCTTTGTATCTAGCTGAACTCTAGAACCACCATTCAGTCTGCGATACAAGGTTACTGTACCTCCAGCTACTGTACTTGTACTATCTGACCCTGACGTGGAATCACTGTAGTAGCCTGCCCATACACATCCCCATACAACAGTTTTACTGCCACCATTGGTAGAGAAAGGGCCAGCCTCCACAGATACGTTAAGAGCTTTGCTAGTAGAGCGTGCCGCATTTCGTAAGATTCCTGCCGAGAGATTCCCTCCGAAGTAAGAATTTCCCGCGTTGTCCAACCATGATATAGTAGCATTAGCCTTAGTAAGAGCGCCATAGTTGGGGGCCCCTCCAGTAAGAATAGCAGGACCTTTCCACTCTATTAGTGAGTCAGGCCCAAAAGGAGTACTATTCTGCACAATCATAATACTTCCTATTATCTCTACCTTACCACCGCGTAGTGTAGCACCCTGTATTAGCTTACCATCCACAGCATCAGCAGTAAGTTTGCTAGCACTAATAGCCCCATCTACAATCAGATTAGCATCCTTCATCTTACGGATACGGATATTAGTAATTACCAGTGTTCCTACAGAGTGGTCTACCCATAGTTGAAATACGAATCTAGTAGTGAGTGCTGCTGTGATGATATGACTCTCATTCTTCCAGCCTCCGCCAGCAGTAAAGGCAAAGGCAGTTACAAAGGCCTCATTATCTAAGGCGTCCCCTATTCTGAATTTACCGCTACCAGCAGTACCATTGTAGTCACTAGAGGCCCAGTAATCGAACTCGATACGTATTTTATCTCCTGTCTGCACTGCCATATCATTGTTGAGATATATACGGCGCTTATTATAAGGACTTACAGGATAACAAATCAGTACATTCTGGGCTACATTAGCATCATATCCAATAGATGCATTAGCTGCTGATAGTCCTGTCCATGGTTGGTCATTAGGGTCTGCAAAGTCACTGCCAGCGGCAAAGTTCTCAAAGTCTCTGATAGCCAAGAAACCTGCAGTGATAGAGTTAGCCACTAGTTGGTCAGTTCCTACACTATTAGCTGCTAGCTGGCCTGTGCCAATGGAGTTTGCTACTATCTGTCCCGCACCAATACTATTAGCTGCAATCTGTCCTGCCCCTATAGAGTTCGCCACTATTTGGCCTGCCCCAATAGAATTAGCTGCAATTTCATCAGCTCCGATAGAGTTGGCTACTATTCTATCTGCTCCGATGGAACGGAACGCTAATTCATTACCAGTAATTGTCCCTGCTACTATCTTCCCTGCCGTTATAGAGTTGGCCGCAAGCTGGTCGGCTCCTACAGAATTAGCTGTTAAATGTCCAGTGCTAACAGCATTAGCTGCGATATGAGCTCCAGTAATAGTCTCCGCTACTAGCTTAGACCCTGTGATAGAGTTAGCTACTATGTTGTCTGCACTTACAGAGTTGGCAGCAAGCTTATCTGCAGTAACAGCGTCACTTGTTATATGACCTGCTGATATGGTATTCGCTGCTATCTCATTGGCACCTACTGCATTCGCTGCTATCTTACCCGCAGTTATTGCCTCTGCCGCTATCTTGGCACTTGTAATAGCATTGGAGGTAATCTTATCTGCGCTGACAGAATTAGCAGCCAGTTCATTAGCAGTAATAGCATTAGACGCAATCTCGTTGGCAGTCAGGGCGTTCGTGGCTATACGGTCCGCAGCAATAGAACGTGCAGCAATTTTACCAGCGCTCACAGCACCTGCCGCTATTTTTTCCGACGTAATAGCCAAGGCTTGAAGATTGGCAGTACTTACAGCACCCGCATCAATCTTACCTGCAGTTACTGCGTTAGTAGCAATCTTGCCAGCAGTAATAGCATTAGCTATAATCTTCGCAGAAGTCACTGCGTTGGCAGTTATCTTATTCGATGTTACTGCATTGGTAGCTATAGCATTCGCTGTGACCGCACCAGCTTTAATAGCACCCGCCTCTACTGCATTTGCAGCAATGTTTACTGCTGTTACGGCGTCTGCTCCAATTTTACCAGCAGTTATTGCTCCTGACAGAATATGGTCTGATATCACAGCATTACTGGCGATTAGTCCTGACGTAATAGCTTCTGATGCGATAAGACTAGTGGTAACTGCACCTGCAGAAATAAGACCTGTTGTGATAGCACCTGCTACAATCTTAGGAGTAGTAATAGCACCGTTAGAAATCTTAGTTTCCGTGACTGCGCCTAACGCTATCTTGTCTGCCTCTATAGCAGCGTCTGCAATTTTAGCAGCAGTTACGGCATCATTGGCTAATATTGAAGCATTCACAGCTCCATTGGCCAGAGCCGCTGTTCCTACAGCATTTGCTATTATCTGTGAAGCTCCTACTGCACCGTCTGCAATAGCATCATTAGTCACAGCATTAGTAGCAATAAGTGCGCTAGTGATAGCATTCTCTGCAATCTTACTGGTAATTACAGAATTAGTCGCAAGCTTGGCAGCAGTCACTGCACTAGAAGCCAACTGTCCTGCTGTTACTGCTCCGGATGCCAGTTGCCCTGTACCCACTGCTCCGTCTGCAATAGCATCATTAGTAACCGCGTTTAGGGCTATCTTAACCGATGTTACTGCGCCTTCTGCTAGACCGTTGGCCTCTATTGCACCTGTGGCCACCTGTAGCGCATTAACTGCTCCATCAGCAATTTTAGCAGTAGTAATCGCTTTAGGGGCAATATTAACAGCCTCTACAGGGAACAAACCTTGTACTGCATCCAGCTCCTGCTCCACAGTATCAACAGCCAACTGTACTGCTGGAATAGTGTTGGTATTGATATCTACTACTGCATCATCTACAAGTTGCAAGTCATCTGCTAGGTCAGGCAATGTGACAGTATTTAATGTATTCAGGTCCGATTCAACAGTATCAAGTCTACTATTGACAGCAGGTAATGTAGTATTATTAAGGGTCGCTATGTCATCTTCTGCGTCTTGCAGGTCCTGCTGTACTTGTGGCAGTGTGACAGTATTAAGAGTACTAATATCTGCCTGTGCATCTGACAAGTCTTGCTGCACCTGTGGCAATGTAGTACCGTTGAGGTATGCTATATCATCCTCAGCGTCCTGTAAGTCTTGTTGGACTTGTGGTAATATTACAGTGTTCAGGTTAGTAAGGTCATCATTCAACCCTGCCAGTATAAGCTCTGCAGCGTCTAAATCATCATCTACTCCCTGCAAAGTAGTATCAAGAGTCTGCAAATCCTGCTGAAGTCCGGGCAACGTGACAGTGTTGAGCGTATCAAGGTCACCATCCAAGACTATTAGGTCGTTATTCAAATCTACTAAGTCCTGCTGTAGGCCTGGTAGTACTACGGTGTTGAGGTTGCCTAGGTCACTGGTATTAGCATCCGTATCAGTACGCAGTCCTGCGAGCTGACCATTGATGCCTGGGATACTGGTATTGATTATGTTGGCTACCTGACCATTCAGCGTACTGATATCACCAGTATTAGTATCCACATCACTGCGAAGCCCAGACAGTAGACCTGTGTGAGTTGTCAGTGTCTGATTGATGGTATTGATGCTCTGCAGATTGGTATTACTGCGTGTGTTCACAGTACCAAGCAGTGGCTCCACAACATCTAGACGTCCTTCTGCACTATCCAATCTAGTCTCGGCGGCATCAAGGCGTCCATTGCTAGTCTGGAATCGTGAATCTACACTCGTAGAAAGGGCTGCTAGTGCTTGGTCATTCGCAATAACATAAGCATCATACTCTCCCTCTAGTGTGTCTAGGTCCTGCCGCAGACCTGCAATGGCAGTACCAATATCTTGCTGAATCTGCGCATCCAGTTCCTCCAATGCCTTGGCAGTAGTCTCCCTCAGCAGAGCAGTCTTAGTCCATAACTCTTGTAGCTGAGGCCGTGCATTATTATAATCAAACGGCAACGCAGCATTAAGAGGAATCAATGTCAGGTCATAAGCCATAATAGTTCCTAAACGAGAATACCACTATCAACACGAGCTTCGATAGCAGTGATATCAAAGTAATTACCCTGTACCAGAATGCGAATATCATCACCTTCCAGGCGTCCATAGTAGCGGTCATCTAATGGATTATACAGGAATTCCAGTAGTGCATCTTCACTGTAGTTAGCGCAGTAGCCAAAGACACGTGCTCTGGTGGTAGAGTTTGCGTCATAATTGGCATCATCTTTATCATACCGGTCGGTCTTACCAATCAGCTTGATGCTATCCAGTATGGTAGCTCTACCAGCATGCAAGGATATATCTCCTACTACAAACTCTGACATATCATACTCACGAGTACCTGTCAGTATTTCTGTATCCGCTTTAGTAGCAAAACTCAATACATCGAAGCTAGCATCATTGACAATCTGACGCAGTATTAGGAAGGATGCAGGTACTGCACTAGCCTTAGTCTGTAGGAATAGGTCTGCAGTAGCATTCTTATCAGTAATACGAGGTGTCAGGCCAATAATGTCCCCAACCACCAGTCCAATACCATTATCCGCGAAGTCGTAGATATACAGCCTACCGTCACGTCCATCACTAGGATTAGTGAGGATGAATAGTTTAGTACCATACGCATACAGTCTGCGAATCTTGAGTCTATTAGTCTCCGGATTGGCATTAGTATTAATCTGCATAATACGGCACGTATCCTCCACTCGCCACTCTTCATAGTTATTCTCTATGAATGTACTAATATTGGAAGGCAGTGGTGTTACTTCGGACTCTGTCACAGCGGATAGTCCGCCTACTAACACGGCATAGTGAACTGCACTAGTCTCCGAGCGCACAATCAGAGGCTCGTTACCTTGCATTACCAGTCCAGTACTATTCTTAACTTCGGTGAATGTAAACGGCGACGCAGTGCTTCCAGTGTACCGACCTAAGACAATGTTATCCCGACAGTATATCAGGAAACCACTGGCACTAGGAAGTACCGCAAGGATATCACCACGCAATTCAGCAATAGCAGTGGACCCACCAGCATTATCAGCAGGCGTAAAATCATACGGGTCAATCGGACTACTCCAATAAAGTCGATTGCGGGTAAAGAGTAACATGTAGTTCTGGTAGCTGGATACAACCTGAGTAGCAGCCAGTACACTGGTACCGATTCCGTAGAGGTCGTAGCGAGTAATCTCACCTGTTACCATATCGTAATCGAAGAATTGTCCCGGTGGCACATCCCCTGAGCCAGCATTAGGATGTTGCACTCTACTAGTAGTTCCATAGAATACAGCTCCAGGTAGTGCTACAAACATCGTACGGTTCTGGAATACTGTGGCAAAACTGAACTCGTAGAGGTTAGGTGTGTATATTGTGAATGCCAGTTTGAACTGATTACCAGAGGCAGTATTACGCAGATAGACATCTGTACTACCAAGGTCATCCTTCTTATCCAACAGCATATACCACACGTTACCCTGCACATCTATGACACTAGTCAGCTCTGTACTAGGACCGAATTCCAGTAGTACTGTAAGGTCATTATCATCCAGGATAGGCACTTGCACTTCAGAATCAAAGATACTAGAACTGCGAATACCCCGAAAAGTACTGAGTGTATTCTGGTGATACAGTACTCGGGGCATATCAGTATCCTGCAACTGGTTGTACACAGATTGGATGTCACCATCATCAACCTGCGTACGCTCCAGTACAGTAGTAGGCTTTACGCCAAGTTTAATTGTCTTTAGCACTTTCTTTTCTCCTTGCTGCTACTATGTATTCCCGCATAGCTTGAACACTAGCTTCCAGTGTTGCTATACGGTCACCGACAGCTTTGAGGTCTTTGTCTGCCTGTCCCGCAGTATAACGGTCGTCAGTCTGAGAACGAATCCGTTCCAGTAGTCTTGCCTCAGTCTCATTCAGTAAATCTTGGCGCGCTCCCTGAAGTTGTAGTACATGTACCGCTGCAGTAGTCTCAGTGTTGAAGTGTAGTTGTGCTTTGAATCTTGCTTCAAAATCTGACCGCAACTCTTCAATCTTATAGTCTGCTAACTTAGTAGCCCAGACAGTACTAATGCCCGTAGCTATGATAGCCCCTACTGCTATCACAAACACCTGCATTATTCCCTCCTTAATAACAATGCTAGTAGTCCGGTCGCCTGACTGGCTATGTGGCGTGTGTTCTTGTGCGTTAGACATGGTATCTCCTATTCTTATTGGTAGTGGTATGCAATGGGTTGAGCGTAGCCCCCATAGTAGAGGGCTTCGGTGTTATCAGAGTTTAGCAACCCAATCACGTATTACTGGGTCAAACACGTTTGCTACTGCCAATCTTGACGGATGGTTCAGTGAATTGCCCCCGACTGAGTGGTTTCCCTTCTGCCAGTCGCCCTGCTCTGGCCCTCCCAGCAAGAAGCTATCATCTGCTAATTGCGCTGCAAATGGAGTTGCTTGCTCTTCCAAGTCGCAGACAATGTTAGTAGCAGCCGCAGTATTAAGACCAAAGGATACATTACCAACCGTGTCAGTTTGCTTGTGTACAAATTTACCCACTAGCGCACCGTCACGATAGATTGCAATCCATACTCTGTTAATACGAACATCCCACACCTCCGGGGTAGATGCTACGGGCGCTGTCGTTGCAAACGTTATTTCAGCAGCAGCTATAGGCCGCTTTTTGATGCTTATGGTGCTTCCAATGCGCTCTATATGTATGCAGCCATTGTCTGGGTCGCCTGTATACACCGCCGTTTGTATTAGCCAGTCTGCCTGATTTGTGATTGGTGTGAATGTAAATGCGAATCTAGCTCCGGCATAAGCTCCTTCTTTAGTAATTACACCATTAGTGCCTGTAGCTACAGTCATAGAATCGTCTGTCAGTACACTTGGGTCTCCTGACTGTGTCCACAGTGCTATAGATGCCTGACGCTGCGCAACAGTTTTAATTGGGTCTACATTGTACCGTACTGCTCTCCACGCTCTTCCTACATCTAGTAGGCCGTAGCCATTATACATCGCATACCATCGTATATAGTCACTGAGTCGGCTAATTTGAGAGAATCCATCAAAGTCGGATTTTGGTAACATTTCAGTAACCAATAAAATGCTTGGTGTAGTAGCCCATCCCAGCGCATCATTAATGGCATTGTTTAGATAGTTCTGGTAGATATACGGATGGTCACGGTCATTCATGCCATGCGCTAGTACGAACAAATCAGGAGCAGTAGCTTCTGCTGCATCCTTCCACGACTGACCTACGGTTGAGCCACTAGGCCATGTATCAGGATTAGCAGCGACATAGTAACCACTTGCAGTGTCAGAAGGCTCACTAGCCATGCCTAAGAAGGATGCATTGTTGTAATTAACAAGATTACGACCACCTAGTCCTAAGTTATGCCACGTAAAATCTACCGCAGGGTATTTGTATTCCATGTACTGCTTGAATCTGTTTACCCATGTATTACTATTTTCGTTCTCTGCTGTACCTACAGCTATAGAGGTCCCGACAAAAGTAACAGTGCAGCTACCTGACGCAATAGCAGTGTCAAACTGCGACCTGTCCCATATTGGTTGCAGGTCTGTTGCTAGCAATTTTGCAATGTTAAGGTTAAGGTCATTACCAGCGTACTTCTGCAAAGGAACAGCACTAACAGCATTACCTGACACTGTCAGCTCTCTTGTCCCGTCTGCACATACTACTCGAATGATATCGTTATCTTCCAGTCCTACGGCGTCTTTCCAGTACGAAGCTTCAGTAATTTGGGCAAAGGAGTTAACAGTAGTATAAGACCAAATGGACACACCACCATTAACATCCTTGCCAATCAGCTCCAGGCGCTTAGGATTAAATCCTTCTGCTAGTACTGAGATGCTGGTAGTAGCAGTAGCTTCATTGCCTTGTGAATCTGTTACTGTCACACGGAATTGCACTACTGAGTCCGAGCCTACCCGTGGAGCACGCTGCTTACTGCTGTAGTTTGTAGCATTGCCAATGTTAGCACGAGGCCCCCTGACATGCTCCCATAGCACGGAAGCTAGTGGATAGTCATGTTCGATTACTGCCATTTCCAGTGTGTGATATTCCCCAGAAGCAACAGACGTTTGTGATTTTGCAGTGACTACGAAAGCCATAATAGTAATCTCCTAGATATTAATAATGATGCACTATAAGTAGTACACTTAAAACCGCCAATATACTGTATGCTCAAACTGGCACACCGTAACATCTATTGCTCCACTGGCATCTTCCCACTCCCATTCTATAAATGGAATTAAGTACCTGTTGTACAATGACAGCTCTGTAGATGAGAATGGGTACTGAGTGCGAACTTGCTCGCCTTCCATTAGTGTTATATACCATCTACTATCAGCACGATTGTAACTAACCCATAAATCCAAAGCGTAGTGCTCACCAGGGTTATTAACAGTGTAATTAATCGGTTTTCTTGTTTTTACATTCCCAGCTATTCCTACCATAGAAGACCCTTCCAGTTCCCCATAGGCTGGCGGAAGGTATTCTACATATGCGCCTTCATTGCCAACAGTAGGATGAATAAAGCCAAAACGAAACCTTCTGGTTGTTTGTCCAGATGTAGCATTAGAGCCTCCACCTATTACTCGTGCCTTTAGATGTAGCGCTTCCACATTACTAGTAATTAAATTTGCTTGAGAATTACGTACAGCAATCTTACCTAATGTAGTGCGCGATAGAACTTTTCCTAATGCTCCGTCGACATTATCTGCAATGGTAACACCTGTCCAGTCATCAGTAGTAGGTATGTCAATTTTTGCAGGAAGTCCATCACGGTCAATATTACCACCAATAGTCTTTTTCAGTCTGCTGGGTTCAATTAATTTCCCAGACATATCAAAACGTAACATTATAAAACCTCCATCAGTCCAAACCCACCGTCACCACCGCCTTGACGATACACTACATACATTCTGCCTTGCCACATAACAGCACTGCCCAATTGGTCTACTCCAAGTGTCTGGTCTTCCCATGCCTGTAGTGGCGGGGTTATATCCACAGCCTTGCCTAGTGTTACTCCATCGCTACCAACACGGAAGGCACATATTTTACCCATAGGAATTTCTGCACCACCGGACGCTCCAGCCCCTGCTGGTGCAATCAACCATAGCTGGTTATTATAGACAACAGTGGCGCCTGAGTTATGCTTAATCATCCAGTTCTCTGGGTCAAAGCCTTCTAGATGTGCTAGTAGGTGTTGCCCGTTTTGTAATACTTGCGGATGTGGCTGGTAAGTCAGGCCATTATTATAAGAAGTATAAAAAGCCTTTCTACTATTATCAGTTCCACCGTATAGCCCGAATCCATACCAGCCACCGTCATAGCGGAAAGGTTTGAAGTAGCCCGTATGCCCGTCACCTGCATTATTGGTATAATACTCTGGAATAGCTACTCCGATAACTGTCCATGTAGTGGGAGTGCCATCGGCATTTGTAACGCGGTCAGCAGTAGCTACTAGTGTAAGCTGGTTGATATATCCGGGAACAAATTTAAGTTGATAGTACTGCAGCCAGCGTGAGTTAACTTCATCCCATACCACGCTGGGAGTCTCATGCTGCTCTCCTCCAGTAACATCATCTCGAAAGACCATACCATGATGCTTCCATGGCCCTAAGGGTGTAGGAGCAGTAGCCATCCATGTTCCCGAGCCTACATGGTTGGAGTGGTCCGTAGCCCAGAATAGCGCATAACCTTCCTCGCCACTAACAGATAAATCTACAAGATAGGGCCACATTAGTGAGCTTGCGCTCTGGTCCGCAGGGAGTAGTAGGGGGTTTGTATCCAATTTACGTAATGTGGGATATTCTCTGTTTCTTCCTTGCCCTTGGGTAGCTACTGCTACTTTATTCTGTATACTATTGATGTGTTGAGCTGCTCCTCCAACCAGTTGTAGCTCATGAGGACCATCAGCGCAATGCACCTTAATAATATCAAACGGTTCCAATCCTATGGCTGAGTCCCAGAAGCCTGCAGCAGTAAGCTGTGCCAGAGTATTGATACAGGTGTACGACCACAGTGATACTCCGCCATTCAAATCCTTACTGATTAAGTTCAGTTTGTCTGAGTCGAATGCTTCACCTTCGATAGTGATAGATGTAGTGGCTGTGGCGGTGGCGCCCTGAGCATCAGTAACAGTAACCTGATAGCCCACTACTGAATCTTCACCTACGCGTGGAGTACGTTGACGTGTTACTGATTTCGTAGGCTCTCCAATCTTAGTGGCTATACCACTAGTCTGTACCCATGCCACACTAGCAATAGGAGCGTCAAAGTCAATAACATCTACTCGCATACTATGGTACGTTCCTGACTTAACAGTACCTTCTGATGTCGCAGTCACTACAAAGGCCATGATAGTGTTCTCCTAGTAATGTACCCTACAGTTCTTCTTCTGTAGCATACGTATTAATAATATTCGGTATATCGACAGAGTACAGTGTGCGCTCTATCTGACTGGCAATATTCTCTTTACCATTAACACGCCAGAAGCGCGCTAAGGCCCAGTCCATGATTGCCTGTGGGTGACGCTCCATTAGCCATGTCTGTAGTGACATATCGGTAGTGTCAGGAAGCTGGTACCAGCTCATAAAAATCTTCGGGGGTATAATACTGCTGTAGATATATACTGCTGTATCCTTGGCATGGTAGTAATCAATCAGTGGACTACCGTCTATGCCATTCAGCAATGATTCGTCCTCTATTGGTGTATAGCAATCATTGTGAGTGGTCAGAGTTAGTGGCCCTCCTTCACTTGCTACTGGACGTATTACTGCTAGCTTAGTGCAGTTCTCTGGAAACGGTAGAGAAAACTTCTGACTAGTTAATCCGGATGTATCAGTAATAGCACTTCGTTTATCCCGAGAAAATAGTGCAGCGCTATGCAATCCTCTGATAGCTTCCTGTAAGCGACGTAGTAGTTGTGCGCGGTAAACTTCCATGCGCGTTTCCACTACTAGTGCGTCCAACATTTCTTGAAGAGTCATAAAACGCCTCGATGTAATAGATATAAAAAAGGCTTACTAAGCGAAAACCTAGTAAGCCAATGGTCCCACCTGTCGCTCACACGGTGTTAGGATTACATGCTACTGCTACAGCTAATTACGCTGCTGCATCCCGCAGGTTGTGAATGAAGCCCCAGGCATGAGGGTTCTTCAACTGAATAGTGAGCTCAGTAGTAAGAACACCGCCAGTGGCGTCAGTACCGTCAGTAGCCTTCTTATCTTCGTTGATATAGGTTACTTCAGTATCACGACCTTCCAGATAAGCGAAGTCAAAGCTGGATAGCTCCCCTACTACCATCAGCTTCTGCCAGTCTGGGAATGTGTTAAAGATTGGGTGTTCAATCAGGCGGATAGTACCGCGTGGTAGTACCAGAGTCTTAAACTTCAATCCGAAGTTAGTCTGACCATCAACAATCTGGTACTCGCCTGATAGACGACCGATGTCATTAACAACATTCAGTGCAGTTTTACCGCAGTAGGCTACTCGACTATTATCGCTAGAGCCGTCCATACGGGTGTCGAACAGTGGGTCAATCATGTCACGCAATTGCTTGAACGTGGTAGTAGCGCCAGCTTCCTTAATGTTAGTAGGCGAGTTTTCTTCTACCAGTTGCTCCAGACCTGCCATAGTATGTAACGGTTGACCGTTACGGATAGACTGGCCACGACGTGAGAAGAACGTAGCAAGCTCAATGTCACGAGCATGGAAGTTACTGGCATCACGTTTGTTTTCTGCAACAGTACCATCACCAACAATTTGCTGAACAGCTGCTAGTGTTTTGGACTGTGCCCAGCCATTACGGAAGATGTGAGTATAGTTCACATGGTTCACTGGCAGGATGGATTTTGCAGGTGGCTTCGCTGAACCTTCTTCGTACGCATTACCGATAACAGCAAGCTTGGTAGTATCCGGAATAGCTGCCGCAGTAGTACCTTGGAAACCACGCACAACAGTAATGGTAGTAGCATCGGTA
>PBMU01000003.1 GCA_002722775.1 Rhodospirillaceae bacterium | reverse complement strand
CTTGAAGGCATCGCACCCACGGAACTGAAGGAGATCGCTGGTGACCCGAAAGCGTCCGCAGCGCTGAACTCCAACTACCAGGATGCCGAGGCCTGCCGCCGGGTTCTCCTCGGTCAACAGGAAGCACAGGAGGCAGTGCGGGGGCTGTCGGCGAGCGAGGCGATTACGATCGCGCTTGCCTTCGGACGGGATGACCTTCTGCCCAAGTCCCATCGCGACTTCCGATCAGCCTGGCGCCGCATCGACAATCGGCAACGTCGACTGGTGGATGTTGCGGCCAGGGCGAAGTGGGCGATGCAATACGAGAGCCCTGCCTGTAACGGGTAACATAAACTTCCGGCGAACCGAACCTCTCTGTTCACGTTCGTCAATTGGTGGGGAGGGCGGCTGGTCAGGATTCCGCCCGACCAGCCCATCTGAGCATTTGGTGTGCAGCCACAGGGCACAGTCGAAAATGGATTGTGGTTCTCTTCTCTGACATAAAAGATGACATAGAACTTGTGCCACTCAGAATTCGCTACCCCTGGTTTGAGGATCGATAAAACACCTCAGCTTGGGGCAATAGTGGTGATAGCTAAAGTTCTTCCCTTAGCTGCCGGCCACGCCCGCTCTCGACACAGCAACGGAGTTTCCCTGAAGTGGACATCGGAGCAGATGCGCTGCCGTTCGCCGCACGTGCTCGCTATTCGCCAACTCTGCGATCACCAATGAAGGTCGGGCGGGAAGCGGCCTTTCTCTGCGGTCACGGCTCGGCAGGCATCAAGAAGGAAAAGCAGACGTCCACAGCTCCCTTATTGGATGGATGCCAGCGGATCACACGCAGTGAGGTGAGGGAGAGAGGCAGCATGGCCCAATCTAAAGCGGCAGTGAGCGAAACTCTGAACGGAGAAGGTCTTTTACATTCTCGGGGCAAAAAGCCATGTCTACTGAATTGTTCAAGACTTGCTTAATGTCTTTATCGAGAAGCCCGAGGCACCTAACTGCGAGGCGCAATTCGGACGCTGGGGTAGCGTTGAAATAAGCCGGATCGTCTGTGCAAAACGAAACCAAACAATTATTCTCCATCATTGTGAGAGCAGGATGCGCATCTGAAACATCGCAAGCCCCCAAAGAAAAATTGCTGGACAGACAAATTTCGAACCCGATGCCGCGTTCGGAAAGCTCGCTCATAATGTTATGATGCCTATATACAGATATTCCATGGCCAACTCGCTGCAAGCGCAAGGTATCAACCGCTTCAAGCACGGACGGGCCATCGAGCCACTCACCTGTATGCGCAGTCAATCCCAGTCCTGCAGCTTCCGCGATCCTGAAAGCACCCTGAAATTCTTGAACACGAAACGCTCTTTCATTTCCGGTCAAACCGAAGCCGCGGACATGTCGGCTCCGTGCCGAAGCTGCCATTTCAGCAACATCTACGGCCTCATCACCCCCCCGATGACGGACGCACGTAATCACAATGCAGGACAGAATACCAAGCTCGTCTTTAGCTTGCTCGATTGCATCCGATATTGCTGATATTTGAGACAGAAAAGGAATCCCGTTCACAATAGAGTGGCCGGGCGAGATCATGAACTCTACATACACAGTTCCCTCTTCTGACACCGTCGATAGATATCGGTAGGCGATTTCGCGGAGATCCTCTGCCTCGCGAATGACATGACCAACGCGGTCGTAAAGTGCCAAAAATTCATCGAAATTGGAAAACACATATCCCGCGTGCGAAGTCGACTTAGGGAGTTGCAACCCATGCCTTTGAGCGAGTCTCTCTGCGTCGCACGGTAGCATCACCCCTCGAAGGTGGCAGTGCAAATCTAACGTGGGCCAACTCCTATCAGAGCAACTATTATCCTCTTCGCTTGCCACCGAATCTCCTGTCGCGTATCCAACCCCAATAACGCACTCATGGGGGGAAGTTGATGCGCACCTTGAGGTTTCTTTCAGGAAACCAGTCCAAGATCAACGAGGTAGAGCACATCATGTCGAAGATTGGTGTCGATATCGTCCCTGTCGGTCACAAAATAAACGAGATCCAGACAATCGATGTGGCCGCGCTTGTCCATGATAAGTGTATCAAGGCATTCAGAAAGGTGAATCGGCCGATTTTCGTTGAGCACACGAGCCTTCACCTCTCTTCACTTGGCGGGTTTCCGGGCGGCCTGACCCAAGTTTTCTGGGATACGTTGCAGGCAGATAAGGTGGCTGAAACTTTTGGTCGGATGGATGACGCGTCAGTCAAAGCGACAACGCGGATCGCATTCTGCGATGGACGGAAAATTCATCAGTTTGAGGGTGAGGTTTTGGGACGGATATCCCCGGAGCCCCGAGGCGATAGGAGCTTTCAGTGGGATTGTGTATTCATTCCCGATGGAGAGAAAGAGACCTTTGCTGAAATGGGCGATAGAAAGAATGAGGTCTCAATGCGAAAGAACGCTCTGCATGCATTTTCAGATTACCTTGTGAGGTCCTCTCGTGATTGATGACCTGAAGCGTGCTGCGCGTGACAAGCAGGCCATTTTGTTTGTGGGAGCAGGCGTCTCCGCTGTTTTGGGTGCGCCGACATGGAGTCAGTTGATCGACCATATGGCCCAAGATCTCGGATTCGATCCAGACGTATTTCGCTCCCTTAGCTCAAACTATCTGACTCTCGCTGAATATTACAGAATCGAGAGAGGCAGCATTGGCCCGCTGCGTAGCTGGATGGACAGGCATTGGAATTTTTCAGACGAGAAAATTAGAGCCTCGCGGGTCCATACCCTAATAGCGAAATTAGATTTTCCTGTCATTTATACGACTAACTATGACTGCAATATTGAACGGGCACTTGAGCTTGGGGGGAGACCTGTTCGGAAGATCGTCGACGTGAAAGATTTTTTGCATGTTCATGACCATGAGAGGCAAGTGGTCAAGCTTCATGGCGACTTCGAAAATGACTCATCGATCGTGTTGACTGAAACCGATTACTTTGATCGTCTCTCATTCGATTCCCCTTTGGACATCCGACTTCGCGCGGACGTTCTGGCCCGCCCTGTTCTTTTCATTGGATACAGCTTGTCTGATATTAACGTTC
This sequence comes from Rhodospirillaceae bacterium, assembly GCA_002722775.1. Lineage (GTDB taxonomy): Bacteria > Pseudomonadota > Alphaproteobacteria > Thalassobaculales > Thalassobaculaceae. The sequence continues at coordinate 12,377 of PBMU01000003.1, read as the reverse complement.
GGATGCTCCTGCATCGACTATGGGAAACTTGGAATACCTCCCCACATAGGAGCCATCAGCCCAACTCTTATGTATTCCTTCCACGTCCCAATGAAATCGAGGAAACAGTTCTGGCACGGTGGGGCGTCCAAACGATTGTCGGAGAAGATCCAGACCCCGAAAAGTCGCTTCAGAATTTTCTTTCAGAGCTTCTGCCTATGAGCACTGAAGAAGGAAGAGAACAAGAAGCTTAAGCTCACGAGGGTTAAGCGTCGTGTTCACGGCTGACTTAACTCTGCAGGTTGCGGCAACGCAGCGAATGTCCGGAATGATGGGGCGCACCGCAGCATCGGATCGCAGTTCTACAGGTCAGCTAAGGGCCGATCTGACGGTCCGCCTCAGTTTATTCGGGGCCGCCATTCAGGAACGATATGATTGCTTCAGAAACATCTTGATGGATCGCCCGGCGTGCATCCGTAGATCCACCACAGATCGATGCATCACCTTCTTCCTGCATCAGGATCTTCGGTCCGGCGACCGTGCAAACGGCGAAGGCATCGAATGCTGACGCTTGGGGCATGACAAGGGACGGAGCCGACTGGCCATCAGCCGATGTGCGCGCGAGCTGGCCGAGGGAAATCGATAGCGCCCGAACCTCCGCCGGCGCTGAGCCCAAGTTTTCCGAGTATTCCGGGTTTATGGCTATCACCGAAGTCACGCGGGGGTCTCGCGCCATCCCGGCCAGGCCGTCCAGGTTGGTGGCCGACATGTCGACTCCCTGTGCAGCAAACCACCCGCAATCCGGTCCGCGCGGCTCTCTGTCCGGCGCGCAAGAGTGAAGGTAGCTGGCTACATCCAGCTCCGCTCCGCCGACGGACAGGGCAGCGGTCGCGCCAAGTGCGAATCCTGCGACTGACACCGTGGTTTCATCAATTCGCGGCCCCCAAGTCGAGTCGGCCAGCACCTGGTCAATCGCGCGGCTTATATGCTGTGGTCTTTGCCAGATTTCGTTCACAGCGGCTTTGGCGCTGTTCGGGCGCGGCGCATTGACTTCGATCACAACAAAGCCTGCTCGTGCGATGGAGGAACTGAGCCAGGCACCCGAGTCAGTCGCTGATCGCAGGCCGCCATGTGATATGACCACCAGCGGAAGCGGGTTGTGCGTGAACTCCGCATTTGATGCTGCTGCAACCCCTTCGAAAACAGGATTACCACCGACAGTGCCCGATGCTATTTCCTCAGACGGATACCAGATCGACACGGACAGAGGGCGCTCGTCTTCGGATGTGTCCCGGAGATGGGCAAATCCCGGAACGGTTTCAGCAAGAGAAGGCCCCGCGACCAAGATCAAAGCCAACGACAGACCAAATTTCATTCCAGAACTCCCCGTGCGGGCCAAAAGACTATGTTACTTTATCATGGGCTTACTGAAAAAGGGAAATGACCGCTCTGCCCGGGGAGCTGGCCTTGGCGTGCCCAATCTTGCTGCCGGATACCACCGATGGCCGTTTTGGCGAGGCTGCGACGCAACACGGCCAGTCGGACGAATGCCCGCATAGGGCCGCAAGCTGTCAAATCATTGTGTCTACATAGCACATGTCTCGGCATCCTTCCGTCTCGTGGGTGCCCACAGCATTTGCCTGATCAAATGTGAATTTGCGGATGAACATAGAACCCGCTTGGTATATTTTCATTGTTGACAATAAATTGCGCCTCGTTATTTGTCACGCCTGACAATCAAAGGTGAGATGATGCCCAGACCAAGCTTGAAAGACGAGCGCAGCCAAGAAATCCTTGATGCGTTTTTAACCTGCGTTGCCCGCTTCGGCCTTGAGGGTGCGACTCAGGAGCGCATTGCAGCGGAGGCGGGCGTCAAGCGCACTTTGCTTCGGCACTATCTCGGCAATCGAGACGAGATGATCCGTGCGTTAATGGAATACGTCGTTTCGGGTTTTTCCGAGACGACAGATGCATTGGCGAAAGTTCTGGGGCCTGACGGTGATCTGACTATGTTGATCGCTTTGCTCTTTGATGAGCAAGACGCCAGCGATCCTCGCTTGATGCTCGCATATCAGGCAATGGTCGCCTCCATAGACACCTATCCTGACATGCGTGCGCCGCTTTTGGATAGCCTGCAAAGCTTCCTGACTGTCATTGAAGTCGCGGCAAAGCGAAGCCACCCAACCCGTTCGCCGGACATCATCCGCGCTGTCGCGCACGGCATTTCGGCGGCCTATGTCAACCTCGACGCGCTTAGCCCACTCAATCCGCCCACGGATTGGCGCGCCGCTGCGAAAGCCGCCGCGAGCTTGCTGGCAAGCTCATTGAAAGAACCGCAATGAAACACAACCGCCCCCTCAACTACATCGCCTTTGTGACCCTCATCGCCGCCCTATTCCTTGGGTGGCAATGGCCATGGGGACTGTTGTTCATCTATTGGGTCGTGCCGGCCATCAAGACAGGCGAAGCACATCTGCTCGGCCCGGTTGAGCGAGAGCAGGACCCCTTCCTGTTCTGGGCAATCGTCACGCTNTGGACACTGTTCGGCGTGGTCATGGTGCTTGCTGAATTCGCGCCCAATTTCACCGCAATCTACATTCTTTAACAGGAGGGTCCGATGTCCCAACCCATGCTGCACAAACTGCCGGTCGCTGCCTATACATCGCAGGAATGGTTCGACCGCGAAAACGAGCTGATCTTCTCGCGCACTTGGCGCTACGTCGGATTTATGGAAGATATAACCGAGCCCGGTCAGTATATTTCCGTTCAGGCTGGTCTTAACAATATCTTCATCGTCATGGGGCGCGATATGCGCCTGCGCGCCTTCCATAACATCTGTCGCCATCGCGGCACGCAGCTGATCCGTGCCGTCGGCAAGACCCAAAAGGCGCTGACCTGCCCCTATCACGACTGGACCTATGATCTGGAAGGTAACCTGATTTCTGTCCCCGATGAGGACCGCGAATTTGACGGGATCGACAAGTCCTGCCTCGGTCTGAAACCTGCATCGGTGGACCTGTGGCGCGGCATGCTGTTCGTGCATCCTGACCCAGAGGCCGGGTCCATCATGGAGTGGTTTGGCGACGTCGAACCCAAGTTAGGCCCGCACAAGGTCGAGGAACTGCCCGAGTATCCGGAGGCCCGCATCACCTATGATATCAAGGCCAACTGGAAGATCGTGGTCGAAAACTACATCGACGTTTACCACCTAAGTCACCTGCATTCCGGCACTCTTCACATGTATGACCATGCAAATGCCGAATACGGCTTTGTCGGGCCGCATTTTGCCTTTTGGGAGCCACCCTCGGAACAATACGGTGCGGACATTGCCAAAAACACGCCAACGCCGCTGATCATTCCAGTGGAACAGGCTGGGGCTTGGGTCCCGATGCTGTTTCCTGGCATTGGACTGGCTGAAAGCGAAAACAGCTGGGCGACGTTCATCATCACACCGCTGGGGCCCGATCTGACGCGGATCGAGAACCGCGTGCGCGTTGCCAATGCGTCGAGCTGGGAATTCACCAAGCAGAGCACGAAATCTTACGCTTTCTGGCGCAATAACATCACCGGCAAGTTCGAGGCGGATGTGGACAAACCTGACGATCCGATGACGGGCGGCGATTTCACCGCCGAGGATATCTACGCCTGCGAACAGCAACAGAAATCGCTGAAAAGCCCGCATTTTGAAGTTGGACCAGCGTCGAAGGGAGAAAGCCCCGTGACAGATCATCAGCAAGTGATCCTGAATTGGATGGAACAACAGTCATGAAACATATTTTCTCTCTTACAACCCCTGCGGCTGTCCTTGGGGTCGCTTCGGCTACTGTAGTTAGCCTGTCAACTGCGCTGATGGCCGACCCGGTTGCAGAGGCTAAAGAGCTTGTGACGGCCTATTATGAAGCCTCACAGGCAGGAAATTGAGACGCGATTTATCTACGGTTTGATGAGACCGCAGAAATATCGGTGACGACCGAATATGGGTATGGCGGCCCGGCGACGACCATGGAATTTCTTGNAAGTGAATGGGATAGCCTACCGCAACCTACCTACTCTGAGGCAGATGCCGCACTGTTGGCAGATTACTCAGAACTCAGCCGATCAATGGAGATCGTGGAAGCCACCGAAGTTGAAGGGGGCGTCATGGTCCGAACTGTCCAAACCGTCAGCTTCAAGACGTCGACATATGAAGGCACCGGCGTGGAAACGGATGCATTTCTGGTTACGCGTAGCTTTGGACAGCCACTTATCCAAGACCTCACATCAACGCACGTCTATCAATAGATCGTCAGTGGCAAACCACCAGTCCCTGAAGAAAGAGCAAATTCATGAAACGTGATTTTCATAAAATTACCGTATCCGATACCCGCGAGGAGATCGGAGGCATGGCCAAATCGGTCATGTTCGAGGTGCCAGAACCGCTGGCAGCAACATTCAAATGGCGGGCGGGGCAGCACCTAACGCTGCGCTTCACGATTGGCGGCGAAGATGTCCGACGATCCTATTCGATCTCTTCGTCGCCGGTGTCAGGCAACCCGCTTCGGATCACGGTGAAACGCGTGAATGGCGGGGTAGTGTCCAACCATATCAACGACACGGTCAAGGCCGGGGATGTGATCGATGTCATGCCGCCATTCGGTGGGTTCTGCCTCGACACCGGTGCAACAAAACGGCGCACGCATTATTTCTTTGGCGCGGGCAGCGGGATCACGCCGCTTCACGCGATGCTGCATTCTGTTATGGTCGCAGAGCCACACTCGGTGGCGCATCTTGCTTATGGCAATGCGAACGCAGACAGCATCCTGTTGAACGACAGCTTCGAGGCGCTGCTGCAACAACATCCCGGCCGACTGAGCGTTCACCATGTCCTGTCTGCCCCGTCGATGTGGTCAGGCTTTTCCTATTGGCGCAAAGGGATAGTCGACAAAGCCGCCATTGCTGCGCTGATCAAAGAAAACCCGCCGTATGCACAGGATGCGCAATACTACATCTGCGGACCCGGCGGTATGAACAAGGACGTGAAAGCCGCACTGATGTCGATGGACGTCCCCGCAAGCCGCATCCACATGGAAAGCTACGGCGGCGCGGTAGATCTCGACAACAGCATTAAGGGAATAGCGGCGACAGCAACCATAAAAATGGGCGGCACGGATCACGCCGTGCGCATCGCAGAGGGGCAAACAGTGCTCGATGCCGTGCGCGCCAGCGGCCTAAAGCCGTCGTTTTCCTGCCAATCCGGAGTATGCGGTGCTTGCCGCGCACAGTTGACAAGTGGCGAGGTCCATATGCGGGCTCGAATGGCGCTCGAAGATGACGACATTAGAAAAGGCGCTGTCCTCACATGCCAATCTGTCGCGGCATCCGCCAAAATCACTATCGACTACGATGCCTGAATCTCACCGGTCGAAGCGGGGGAGTTCTTTTTGAAGGCAATAGCCGTTTCAAAGGCCAGCTAAAGAGCAAACCACTCTATAGCGTCTTTAATGATGGCATCCTCCCTGCTGCTCCGGTCACTGGTCGAAGTGGGTGATGCCGGTCAATCGCTCTATTTCGCACCGACGGCTGCTTGGTGGATGAGGTCAGTGTTGGATGCGGACGCAAAGTTTCCGTTGCAGTTGTGAAGCCATATTGGATGAAGGGCGGATTGTGTTGAAAAACACTCCTACAGCGCGCTGAAGCCAAATCATGCAAGAAAAATTCCAAACTATGGGAATTTCGGCGACACCTCGGCGCGCAAGTAGCTTGTCGGAGAACAGCTACCCGCCTTTTAGAAGTTTGCATATGCAACAAATAGTTTTTCAGCACAATGGGCGGAAAGCTGCCGTTCGCCGCGGGACAGGTAAGCGTCCGGAATGCAGAATTTTCTGAAGTTCCCTATGGCAGCATATTTTTGAGTGCGCAGCAAGGATGTTCAGCAAACGGAATTCCTCCGAACGAGGGCACAATTAACGTCGCACCAATGGGAGGATCGCCATTTTCGTCGCTGCGGGCATTCGCAGCTTCGCACTATCAAGCTCAAACTTTTGACCATTTACGTGGACTTTCATGGGCTCACCGACCATTCCTTGTGGTGGAAATCTGATTCCCGGTGAAATGATCCACGGGTTGTAATGCACGCTTTGGCCTGCATCTTCACCGTAAAGGAACGGGCTCTTGAAGGCGGTGCCCCGCGTAATGAATTCAATTTTGCTATAGTTCACTCCGGGTAGATGCGAAATTCTAAGCGCCTCGTTCCCAATGGATATTTCTCTGCGTGAAAACTCAAGGACAGCTTCATCCAAATACCCGCAAATTCTGTTCACTGCTCCAATCGTTTCGTATGCTTTCTCGGATCTGACTTTTCTTGACAAAGACTGCGCTATGTCGGGATGTCGCGCGCCCCAACCGCCAGAAATATATATATTGAATCGATTCGATCTTCGATTCGGGTGCCGGTCAAAAAGACCATATTGCACGTTGTTAGAATTCGCCGGTTTTCTTATGATCAGTAAATACTTGAACAGAACGCCATGGTCCGCCTTCTGGCCAGAGATGCCGACTTCCAAGTAGTTTTGCCGAAACCGAATGTCCTTGGCGGCTTGCTCTCGTATCGCCCGGTCAATCCGATTTAGAACTTGCTTGAGAAATGGAGGGCACCCGGAGCCACCAATCGAAAAGGCAGCAAGTTCGAAGAAGTTTGTGTGCCTGTCGAATTTTCTCCCCATGATGACGCCAGCGATCCAGTCATCGGATGATATCCCGTCGATGTGAGCAATTCCAGTGAATGACACGTTGAAGATGCCGTCGCGTAGCACCAAGCAAATCACTTTGTTGGCGTTATTGTTGCCAACCAACGATCCAGCTGAAACCCTGCGATCGACCTCCAAGAACGAGTAGAGGTTGTTGGTCACTGAGACTATAACTGTCACTACGCGTGTGCTTCTGCCAGTGGTCTAACGTTCGCAAGAACAGGATGCTGGCAAACTCCCACATTTGCAATCGCTGAAAACTTGGGCTCAAACCTGTCATGCACCGCAAGATACACCAAAGTCCGCTTCGGGCCGAAAGCACCAATAAGTGCCAACTCAAAAGTTGCCGCGATCCCCGTTGCTAAGGGTTTTGAAAGATTGATCGACCCGATTTACTCCGGATTTTTTGAGCGCACTTAGACTTTAATCCTTTCAAGATCCTTCAGCACCGCATGCACAGCAAGGCCTGTCTCAGTCAGCCCATAGGTCACCTTGGGCGGAATGGTATTCTCCTGTTCGCGCCAAACCAGCCCATCGGCTTCCAACTCCCGCAGGCGGGTGGTCAGCACCTTGGGAGAGATGTCGGTGATCTGGCGTCGCAACACACCGAAGCGGCAGGCACGCTGATCGCCTAACACGTAGATCACATGGGTTTTCCATTGTCCCCAGAGCTTGCGCAGCAGCGTGTCCGCCGCGCAGGGGATATCAACTGCGTCCCGGTCCCCGGGGCCGGGTGCCTTTTTCTGGGTGGTTTCCATTTGGTAACGACTTTCACTTGGTAACTCTCGCCTTACATAAGTTCCCAACCGACCGACACAATAAGCCGGAAGCGCTTCGCGCCGCTGGCATCGAAAGGAGAGCACCATGTCCCAAGGCACTTCCCGAGCCATCCCCGGCCTGCACCACGTCACCGCTATCTCCGGCCCGCCGCAGGACAACCTCGACTTCTGGGTGCGCACCCTCGGGCAGCGGCTGGTCAAACGCACCGTGAACTTCGACGATCCCGGCACCTATCACCTCTACTACGGGGATAAGGACGCGGCGCCCGGGTCGATCATGACATTCTTTCCATTCGTAGATGCAGGCCCAGGCCGCGCGGGGCCCGGCATGACGTCGGCGGTGGCCTATGCGATCCCCGACTTGGACCGGCGCATGGGGGAACTGGCGGAGGCCACCATCGACTTCGAAGGACCTTTCGATCGCTTCGGCGAACGCGCCATCGCGCTGCGTGACCCCGACGGGCTGCGGGTCGAGGTGATCGAAGGCGGCGCGCGGGACGAGGGGTTTCACAGCGTGACCCTTTGGCTTGAAGAGGTCGCGGCCACCGCCGCGGTGCTTGAGGCAATCGGCTACGTGCGCGAGGCCGAGGAGGCCACCGCCACGGGCGGCACCGGCGGGACGGAGACCCGTATCCGCTACCGCTCGACCGAACCCGAGCGTGGTTCGGCCGTGGACCTAATGACCTCGGACGCTCGTTCAATCGGGCGCTCAGGCGCAGGCACTATCCACCATGTCGCCTTCCGTGCGCGCAACGAGGAAGAGCAGCTGGCATGGCGGGCGCGGCTCTCGGCCGCGGGCCAACAGGTCACCCCGGTCATCGACCGGCAGTATTTCGACGCGATCTACTTCCGCACACCCGGCGGGGTGCTCTTCGAGATCGCCACTGATCCACCGGGATTCGCCGTTGACGAAGACCCAGCCCACCTGGGCGAGGCGCTGAAACTGCCCGAGAAATTTGAGCCTCACCGCGCTCAGATCGAGCAGGTGCTGCCGCAGATCCGGGTGCCGTCGTGAGCGGCCTCGGGGCGGTGACGCGCGGCACCGGTCCGCACGCGGGACAATGGCTGGTCAGCGCTGGTCCTCCGGTGGAACGCGCACGGCTGGCTCTGGTGATGATCCACGGCCGCGGCGGCGCGCCGGAGGATATGTTCGGTCTGGCCAAACACCTTGCCCTGCCGGATCTCGCCGTGCTGGCCCCGCAGGCAGCCGGGCAGTCTTGGTGGCCGGACAGTTTCCTGGCGCCGCTCACGGCCAATGAGCCGGGGCTCGGCAGCGGGCTGAGCGTCATCTCCTCGCTGCTGGATGACCTGTCTGAGCAGGGTTTCGATCCAACACGCGTGGCGCTGATCGGCTTTTCGCAGGGGGCTTGTCTGGCGTTGGAGGCGGCGGCGCGGCTGGCCCGTCCGTTCCGCGCTGTGGCGGCGCTCTCCGGCGGGCTGGTCGGCACAGGCGAGGCGGGCGGCGCCCCGCGGGCCGACCTCTACGACCGTCCGGCCAAGACCTTCGACTATGCGGGCCGGCTGGCCGATGTGCCGGTGCTGCTCGGTTGTCACGAACGCGATCCGCATATTCCGCTGGCGCGGGTGCAGAAGAGCGCCGATGTGCTGCAGAACATGGGGGCCAAGGTCGAGACGCTGATCCTGCCCGGCGCCGGACATGGTATCGTCGCCGAAGAGGCCGCCTGGCTGCGCAGGCAGCTGAACACCGAAAGGTAAAGAGAGCGCCCATGGACAGCGAGATCGAGATTACCCGCGAAGAGGGCGACAGCAAGGGCCGCTACCTGGCGGTGGTCGACGGCTACGAGGCCGAGATGACCTACTCCCGCCTCGGCGCCCGCGCGATCATCATCGACCATACCGGCGTGCCGGAGGCCCTGCGGGGCCGCGGCGTCGGCGAGGCGCTGGTGCGCCGCGGCGTGGAGGACGCCCGCGCCGAGGGCCGCAAGATCGTGCCGCTTTGCCCCTTCGCCAAGGCACAGATCGACCGTCATCCCGAATGGCAGGACGTCCTGCAACGAAAAAGCTGAAAGGAGACACGTCATGAGCTGGAGCCCCTGTCCCGACCCAATCCCCGGGGACGCGAAGAGCGTCGATGCGGTGGAGACGTTGATCGTCCCGCGCGCCGTCGATATTGGCGAGTTGGGAGTCCGCCGCGCGCTGCCTTCGGACAAGCGCCAGATGGTCGGCCCGTTCATCTTCTTCGACCAGATGGGGCCGGCGGAATTCCTGACCGATCAGGGCATCGACGTGCGCCCGCATCCGCATATCAACCTCGCCACGCTGACCTATCTCTTCGAGGGACAGATCCATCACCGCGACAGCCTCGGCACCAATCTGGCGATCGAACCCGGCGCGGTAAACTGGATGAAGGCGGGCAGGGGAATCGTCCATTCCGAACGCACCGCGCCCGAGCGTCGCAAGACCGGCCAGCGCTTGTTCGGCCTGCAAACATGGATGGCGCTGCCCGAGGCGGAGGAGGAAAGCGACCCCGCCTTCCTGCACTACGGCAAGACCGACCTGCCCACGGTTGAGGCCGAGGGGCTGACCGCCCGGCTGATCGCCGGATCAGCCTTCGGCGTCGCCTCACCGCTCAAGACGGCGTCGGACACGCTTTACGTCGACGTGACCCTTGCGCCGGGGGCGAAGGCACCGATCGTGGCGAATACCGAGGAACGCGCCCTCTATACCATCCACGGCGGGATCGACGTGGCTGGGGATACCTTCGCGCCGGGGCAGCTACTGGTCCTCCGCCCCGGGGACGAGGTCACCGTAACGGGCGTCGATGACGGCACCGGCGCCCATGCGCGCTTCATGCTCTTCGGCGGCGCGCCGATGGAGGGGCCGCGCTACATCTGGTGGAATTTCGTCTCCTCGCGCCGCGAGCGCATCGAAGAGGCGCGCGAGGAATGGCGGCAGGGTAAGTTCTCGACGGTGCCGGGGGACGAGGCCGATTTCATCCCGGCGCCGGAGGGCAAGCCCAAGATCAAACGGGCGCAGGGAGGCGTCTTCTACCCATGACGTTGCCTCCTGCACCGGCGGTCGACGTTCACGAACAAGGACTTGCATGTCTATCATGACCGAACTTTCTAACCAGCCACTGGATCAACTCAGCCTCGACGAGGCTGCCCGCCCGACAGCGCCGCCGGTGCCGGAGGCGACGGATAGGCACCGTGCTCAGGGGCGGCAGCTGGCGGCCATTCATCGGCACTATCTGATGGAGATGGCCCAAATCGGAGCGGTTCTGGCGCGGATCGAAGCGGGGGACAGCCCGCCCGATGACCTCAAGCGGATCGTGCTTTCGCTCGATATGGCAGAGAATTTCCGCGCCTTCGGTTCGCTTTGCGGACGCGAATGTCAAATTCTGAAGTTCCACCACGACATCGAGAGCGCCGACATGTTCCCTCGGATCGAGGCGGCGGGTAAAGGCAAGTTCCGTGAGGTCGTCGCCAAATTGAAGGCGGAGCACGCGGTGGTGCATGAGTTGATCCTCCGCCTCGACCGCGCGGCGGACGTATTGACGGAAGATCCGAACGATGCAAATTTCCTTCATGCCGCCACCGCCTTCAGAAAGTTGGAGGAGGTCGTGCGATCTCATTTCAGATACGAGGAAACTGAACTGGCAGAGGCCATCGGTTATTATCTCGGATCGGTCTAACTATTCCTATTGGCCATCACTGCATTATTGAGATCGAAAAGCCTTTCGACAACTTGGAAGAAGCAAGCAGTCTTCAAATCAAAAAGACCCTTCGTTTCGCAGCGAACGGCGGCTCCTAATCTACACCAAGGGCGTATTTTGTTGAAAAACTCGCCCTTGATCGACGGTCCGTCGGCTGATTCAATTCCTGTAGGGGATAGGAGGATCGGCGATGATGGGACCGACGCAGGAGGCGCAGCCGGCGCTGTTCTATGAGTTCTCGCTTGAGGAGCATGTCCCACAGAACCACCTGTTGCGCTTCATAGATCGGTTCGTGGACCTGTCCGGCATCCGCAGCTACCTCGCCGATTTCTACAGCCATACGGGGCGGCCGTCGGTCGCCCCTGAACTCCTCATCAGGATGCTGCTGGTGGGCTATTGCTTCGGCATTCGGTCGGAGCGGCGGCTCTGCGAGGAGGTCCATCTGAACTTGGCGTATCGCTGGTTTTGCCGTCTCGATCTGAGCGACCGCGTTCCTGACCACTCGACCTTTTCCAAGAACCGGCACGGCCGTTTCCGCGACAGCGAATTGCTGCGGCACCTGTTCGAAGCGACTGTCGCACGGTGCATCGAGGAGGGCTTGGTCAGCGGCCAGCGCATGGCGGTTGATGCCAGCCTCATTGAGGCGGATGCCAACAAGCAGAACTCGACTCCAAAGGAGGATTGGGACCCGGCGCAGGTCGATCCGGCAAATGCGCCCCGCGCGGTTCGCGAGTATCTCGCCACCCTGGATGAGGCGGCGTTCGGTGCCGCCAGCGAGGTTCAACCCAAGTTCACGTCGCATTCCGACCCGGCCAGTCAATGGACGGCCGCCCGTAAAGGTCCGGCTTTTTTCAGCTATTCCGACAATTACCTGATCGACACCGACCATGGCGTCATCGTGGACGTGGAGGCGACGAGATCCATCCGACAGGCTGAAGTCGGTTCGACCAAGACCATGCTGGAGCGGGTGAAGGCCAAGTTCGACTTGCGTCCAGAGCGCCTGATCGCGGACACGGCTTACGGCACCGCGCCAATGTTAGGATGGTTGGTTGACCGCGGAATTTCTCCGCACATCCCCGTCTTCGACAAGTCGGGGCGCAGCGACGGAACATGGACCCGCGCCGACTTTGAATGGGATGCGGAGAACGACCAATACATCTGCCCCGAGGGGCACGAGCTGAAGCAGTTCCGCCGGAACTATTCCGACCCGAACCGGGG
>PBMU01000002.1 GCA_002722775.1 Rhodospirillaceae bacterium | reverse complement strand
CTTTCTCTTTTGAATTGCCAAACTGGCAAAATCGGATGCGTGGCGTTCGAGCTGAACTGCCCGAATGAAACGAGGATTAAACTCCTAAGCCGAGTGAAACTGGAAGCGGTTAATCCGACCTACTTCGACCTTTAAGTTCAATGTTCCTGTGTAGGTCCCGTCGCACAGCCAGGAGACATTTGTTTTGAAATATAGTTACATGATATTCAGATGTAGGTTATCGAGCTCAAATGTTTGGGGAAATTAGCATCTGCAGGGATAACTTTGACCCTGTCAGTCTTCATAAAACCAACGCCAATTTACAGACAAAGATATCGCTATATCCATGACGCGAGCTTGAATCTGATTAATTCACACTTGCCACAAACGAAACATGGGTTCGTTTATATTTTCCACAATAATCATCAAATGCCCGCTCCCTGCATTGTGCGCTGGCGATACACGCCTATACAATTGAGACAGGGTTCGCCTTGGCCAACGCGTCAAACAACTTCATTATTTTCAACAACTCCGCCATGCTCGAAAGGCGCATCATGTTCGGACCATCACTTGGTGCATTGTCCGGATCCTGATGCGTTTCCATAAACACAGCGGCGACACCAACCGCGAGTGCAGCTCTTGCTAACACCGGCACAAATTGACGGTCACCACCACTTGAATCGCCTAGACCACCCGGTTGCTGCACAGAATGTGTTGCATCGAAGATCACCGGATAGCCGGTCCGAGCTATTTGCGGTAATGCCCGCATGTCCGACACTAGCGTGTTGTACCCGAAACTTGTCCCGCGTTCGGTCAACAGAATATTTTGATTGCCCGTCGCCTCAAGCTTCGCTGCTACGTTCTTCATCTCCCAAGGAGCGAGGAATTGCCCCTTCTTAACGTTCACCGCCTTGCCGGTTTTTCCAGCCGCGACAACAAGATCAGTTTGACGGCATAGAAAGGCGGGAATTTGCAGGACGTCGACCGCTTCGGAGACAGGGACACACTGACTCGGCTCATGGACATCAGTGAGTATCGGACAGCCGAAACGTTCTCGAATTTCGGCCATGATGGGGAGCCCCTTGCCCATGCCAATCCCCCGCTCACCAGACAGGCTGCTCCGGTTTGCTTTGTCAAAGGATGTCTTGAAAATTAAACCTATGGATAGTTTTTGACATATCTGTGTTAAAGCATCAGCCAATTCCATCGCATGATCTCGGCTCTCGAGTTGGCATGGCCCGGCTATTAGTGTAAAGGGGAGATCGTTGGCGATCTCCAACGGTCCCACGTTAACTTTATATGCTTTAGCCTCGTCTTCCATCATACCAGTCTCGACTGGTCGATGGCGGCAGCAATGAAGCTGGTGAACAACGGGTGGGGGTCGAAAGGTTTAGATTTCAGTTCCGGATGGAACTGGACGCCAACAAACCAAGGATGCGACCTAAGTTCGACAATTTCCGGTAGTTGCTGATCCGGTGACATACCCGAAAAACGGAGCCCCGCCTCCTCTAGACGGTCTTTGTAGTTTATATTCACTTCGTAGCGATGGCGGTGACGCTCACTAATTTCGTGGTCCCCATAGATGCACTGAACATGGGACCCGGGCTCCAAGTAGCACTTGTAGGACCCAAGCCGCATCGTGCCACCGAGATCACCTTCCGCCGACCTTTGTTCTCGTTTTTCTCCCCGCATCCACTCTGTCAACAATCCAACGACCGCCTGGTCGCAAGGACCAAATTCCGTTGACGCTGCCCCCACAATTCCCCCTAGATTGCGCGCTGCCTCGATGACAGCCATCTGCATCCCAAAACAAATTCCGAAATAAGGGATCTGGCGCTCACGGGCGAAAGTAACGGCGGCAACCTTGCCTTCGGCCCCACGTTCGCCGAATCCGCCAGGGACAAGAATACCATGCACGCCTTCGAGGTGGTGAACAGCGTCCTCACGCTCAAATATCTCGGAATCAATCCAGTCCAGTTCCACTTTAACCCTATTCGCAATACCGCCGTGCGTCAGGGCCTCGGCCAATGATTTATAGGAGTCCAACAATCTAGTGTATTTCCCCACTATGGCGATCTTAACGCCCCCTTCAGGATTCTTAACGGTGTTAGAGATTCGCTGCCAAGTCGAAAGATCCGGCCCCTGGGCTTCGTTCAACAGACCAAAATGACGAACTACTTCCGTATCGAACCCCTCGGCATGATAACTGAGTGGCACATCATAGATAGAAGGCACGTCAAGGGCAGCAATCACCGCCTCGGGTCGGATGTTGCAAAACAGGCCAATCTTGCGACGTTGATCCATGGGGACCTCGCGCTCTGCGCGACAAAGTAATACGTCGGGTTGAATTCCCACACTTTGGAGTTCTTTGACGGAATGCTGAGTCGGCTTAGTTTTGAGTTCCCCAGCGGACGCTATATAGGGCACCAAAGTCAAGTGCACGAAAAGAGAGCGTTCGCGCCCTAATTCATTACCTATTTGCCGGATTGCCTCAAGAAACGGGAGGCTTTCAATATCGCCGACCGTGCCCCCAATCTCGCAAAGAATGAAATCCTCGTCATTCAGATCGCTCATTACGAAATTCTTAATCGCGTCTGTCACATGGGGGATCACTTGGATCGTAGCACCTAGATAGTCACCGCGCCGTTCCTTGGAAAGCACGTTCATGTAAATCTGACCTGTGGTTACATTGTCGGTTCGCCGGGCCGGAACCCCCGTAAATCGCTCATAGTGGCCCAGATCCAGGTCAGTCTCCGCTCCGTCATCGGTGACATAGACCTCGCCATGCTGGAAGGGACTCATAGTACCTGGATCCAGATTTAGATAGGGATCCAGCTTGCGCAATCTGACTTTGTATCCCCGTGCCTGCAACAACGCGCCTAGTGCAGCGGAAGCCAGACCTTTACCGAGTGAGGAGACCACGCCGCCGGTGATAAAGATAAAGCGAGACATGGACCTGCGTTATATCTGAAAGTTCCTGCGCGCAACACCACGAATTCACACAAATAACTGTTTTATATCACCCTCAACCATCATACCGGATGCTATCTACGCAATTGAACTATTATTGCGAAACAGGGGCCTGTGGCGTAGTTGGTGCAGGTGGCAGGTTCTCTATCCGAATTTCATCCGCAATTGAGCCTCGACGACCTGCATCTGCGATAATGGCTAATCCCAAGCTCGTCACAAAGAAGCAAGCGGCTAGTATTGCGGTTGCCCGAGTCAACAAATTTGCGGTTCCCCGCGCGGACATGAAACCACCCATACCGCTGCCACCGCCTATCCCAAGCCCACCTCCTTCGCTACGCTGAAGCAACACCATAATCACCAGAGCCGCGGCGATCATCAAATGGATGGCGAGTAAAACTTCAGTCATAGTGTCCTCGTGTTTCTCCAATGCCCTATTGGCATCTGGATCGGCGAGCGTACGCGGTATGTAGCGCCACTAAGCAAGGATTTCCAGAAATTTTCGCTATTTGGGGACGGACTCGGCGATAGCGATGAAATCCTTAGCCTTTAAACTGGCACCACCGACCAAAGCGCCACTGACCTCGGCCGCAGCCAAGATCTCCATTGAATTCTCCGGCTTCACGGATCCACCATAAAGGATGCGGACCTCTGCGCCGGTCTCCATCAAATCGCAGAGCACCCTACGAATGTGACCATGCATCTCGGCTATATCGCAAAGCGTCGCAGTCTTTCCGGTGCCAATGGCCCAAACCGGCTCGTAGGCAACCACGGTCTTGGCGGCATTGGACACATTCGGAAGAGAGCCACGCAACTGGCGCTCCACCACCATCCTCGCATTCCCCGTGTCGCGCTCGGCCATCGTTTCGCCGACACAAACTATAGTTACAAGACCGGCCGCTTGAGCGGCCTCAGCCTTGGCTCGGACGGTCAAATCATCCTCGCCATTATTGGTCCGCCTTTCGGAATGCCCAACGATAACATGGCTGCATCCGACATCCCGAAGCATCGCGGCCGAAATTTCGCCAGTATGCGCGCCGGAAATTTTAGCATGGCAATCCTGTCCTCCCAGCCTGAGTGAACTACAGGCAATCCTCCCCCAAATTGAGGCCAGCAGGGTCGTTGGCGGACAAATCAACATATCGATATGACCGGCGGTCCTCGCATATTCTGCCAAAGTGTCAGCAAGTTCCGTTCCCAAAGTTGTTTGTAAATTCATCTTCCAGTTGCCAGCAATCAAATGACGCGATGTCATACCTTGCTCCTATTGGATAAACCAATCACTTCACGGCTCGTTTATCACGTCAATCCGGGTCCACCAAGTACGACACCAGCTAAAATGCCAGACGTCGCTATAATATCCGCAAAAATCCAAGTTGCGACAGATGACACTGCGCACTTAGTATGCCGCGCTCTGACGCCCCGAAAATAAACCACTCTCTACAACACTGAAAACGACAAGAAACCGGTTACAAGAGATGCTCCAGTTCATCCGCTCCAAGGTTACATCCATCTTCATAAAGTTTTTATTTGGAATCTTAATCCTAAGTTTTGCCATATGGGGGATAGGCGACATATTCCTAGGAAGCCCGGGCGGTCGCGCGGCAATCACGGTTGGAGAAGTAAGCTATAATTCCGCCGAGGTCCTTGAGCAATTCGACCGTGCCCGGCGCGCCATGCGCCTACCTCCTGAATTTGATGAGCAGCTACGTCCACAAATTCTAACCTCGGTGATCGAATCCTTGACCGAATTGGGCCTCTATGAAGCAGAGAGCCAGTCAATGAATTTGGTCGTCGGCGAAGAGCGATTGAAATCCTGGGTGGCGTCGGCGCCGGCTTTTCGGGACTCACTTGGACAATTTAATCCGGATGTATTTCGCCAGGCACTGTTCAATGCGGGCCTTAGCGAAGGACAATTCTTCCAAACCCTGCGCAACGATATACAACGCGATCAATTGAACGCCGCCGTCGCGAGTGGCTTAGAACCACCACAAGCGCTGGCCGAAACGTTGTTCCGTTATCGCGAGGAACGCCGAACTGCGAAAGTGGTGGTAATCGGTATCGACTCAATTACTAATCCACCCGAACCCACGACCGCGGAACTGCAAGGGCACTACCAAATCACAAAACAGAACTACATGGCGCCAGAGTATCGCGCGATAACGTTCGTTGAATTAAGCCCAGATTCCTTAGCCAAGGAAATTCTTATTGCTGAAGAGGATCTGCGTGCGGAATATGAAGTAAGATTGGACGAATTCACCACACCGGCCAAACGTGAGATCGATCAATATTTTTTCGAGAGCGAAGCCGCTGCCAACAAGGCCATAGCATCACTGGCTGGGCCGCTGGACACCGCTGGCGTGAGTAACGCCCTCAAGGCGGCTGCAGGCGACGATAAACTAATCTCTCTTGGCGAGGTAACTGCCCTCGAACTATCTACCGAGGGTGAACGCGAAGCTGCATTCTCAGTTGAACTTGGTAAGGCGAGCCATCCCGTTGAGACCCCATTTGGCTGGAAGGTATTTCTCGCGAAGAACGAGACTCCAGGATTTGTGAAGTCCTTCGACAAAGCACGTGGCGAAATCCAGCTCGAATTAGCACGAGAGAAGGCGTTGGACGCCCAGTTCGAGCTCTCTAATACCCTCGAAGACGAATTGGCTGGCGGTTCGACTATCGAAGAGGCCGCTAAGGCAGTTGATCTCCCAATTAACAGCATCCAGGCCATTAATGCGAATGGCGTAGGGCCAGACGGCAAAGCCAACAGTAAACTCCCACCTGGTCGACGCTTTCTAACAAAGGTGTTCAAAACGGAGAAGGGCACACTAGGCGATTTGGTGGAGACTGAAGATGACGGATATGTCCTTTTTCGTGTCGACCACATCGACGAAGCCCGCCAACTTTCATACCAAGAGGTAGTTCGCGCAGTTCGTGAAAGTTGGCTCTCCGATAAACGATTAGCTTTGGCGAATGAAAAAGCGCTAGCTCTAGCCAATGCCTCGAAGGGCGGTGTTGGTCTGGAAGTCGCTGCGACCAAATTATCCTATCAGATTGGGGACACGGGTCCATTCAACCGCAGTGGTGAAGGTCTAACACCCGGTCATTACCCGGCCAGCCTTGCCGACGTAGTGTTCGGGCTCTTGAAGGGTGACGTTGGTGTGGTGGAGTCCGATACGGGAGTCGTAGTCGCCGAACTCTCCACTATCCTAGTCGCGAACAAGAACGAATTTTACGGCGCTTGGTCAAAACTAATGGACGAACTGGGTACCTCTTTGCAACAAGACCTTCAATATTTCTACCGTGATATTCTTCGCAACCATCATGACGTGGTGATTGACCGCGGTTATCTCGATACGCTTATGGCGGAATATCAATGAATACGTTCCCCAATACAGCCGCATTTCGACAGGCATATGGGAACAACAAAAGCCAAGTGGTTTGGACTACCTTGGTGGCTGACTTAGAGACACCGGTTTCAGCGATGCTCAAACTCGCGGACGGGCGGGCAAATGCATTTTTGTTGGAGTCAGTGGAAGGTGGGGCGGTGCGCGGCCGTTTCTCGATAATCGGTATGCGACCAGACTTGATCTGGCGTTTTCACCGACACAAGGCCGAATTGAATCGAAACGCTCGAACTGATCCTAATGCCTTCGTAGCCTGCCCAGGGCCGCCCATGCATTCATTGCGTGCTCTCATCAATGAATCCCGCATCGATCTGCCGAGCGAACTTCCACCCATGGCCTCCGGCCTTTTCGGATATATGGGATACGACTCAGTCAGGCTCACCGAAAAAATACCAGACGATAACCCAGATGATCTTGAGGTGCCTGATGGGTTGTTCCTGCGACCAACACAGATCTGCATCTTCGATCGCCTCGAGGATATCGTAACTATTGTGACACCAGTCTGGCCGGATAAGGAGGTTCCCGCGAAAGTCGCATATGAATCGGCGCGCACACGACTAGCGGACACGGTCGCAGATTTCGAACGCAGCCTGCCGTACCGACGCGAAGGAACGACTGGAATCAGCGACCGTACTGAGCCGACATCGAATACAACGCGCGGGCACTTTCACAAGATGGTGGAACGGGCGAAGACCTATATTCAAGCTGGAGATGCCTTCCAGATAGTACCCTCCCAACGATTCTCTATTCCCTTCTCGCTCCCGCCCATGGCGCTTTACAGGTCGCTTCGTCGTCTCAATCCATCGCCCTATTTATTTTTTTTCGACTTCGGTGGGTTTTCTATCGTCGGATCAAGCCCTGAAATATTGGTCACGCTGCGTGACGATACAGTTACATTGCGTCCGCTTGCCGGAACCCGAAGGCGGGGCATTAACGGCGAGGAGGATCGTGCGCTTGCCGAGGAACTGTTGAGCGATCCTAAAGAACGGGCCGAGCATCTTATGCTCCTCGACCTCGGCCGCAACGATGTCGGCAGAGTCGCTAAAATTGGTAGCGTGCAAGTCCTCGAGCAGTTCGTGATAGAATATTATTCGCACGTCATGCACATAGCGTCACACGTAGAAGGTAAAATACAGGACGGGATCGACGCGCTAGACGTTCTAGCGGCCTGTTTCCCCGCCGGAACGGTGTCCGGTGCACCGAAGGTCAGAGCAATGGAGATTATTGACGAACTGGAGCGTTCACGTCGGGGCGTTTATGCCGGCGCAGTTGGCTATTTCAGCGCGAATGGAACGATGGATACTTGCATCGCGCTTAGAACTGCCTTGGTTAAAGACGGCGTGATGTATGTGCAAGCTGGTGGTGGTGTTGTCGCGGACAGTGATCCCGAAGCGGAGTACCAAGAATCAGTCAACAAGGCTCGCGCCTTGTTCCGTGCCGCTCAGGAAGCGGTCCGATTCGCCGCTCGTAGCGGCTAAACGGCTAAAATATTACTCAGCGGGCTTCACGCTGACTTCCGTCGCCAGCGTCGAAGCATTTTCCGTCCGCCTCGGCAAAAGTCCCGTTATTATAGCAGCCAAGACTGCAACCCCGGCCAATATCACTAGGAGCCAGTACAAATCCCCAGTTGCTGCGTAGATCCAGGCTATCATTGGGATTGCCGCCGAAGCCACACCCAACGCAAGTACGAATTTAAGGCCGAATGCGGTTGACCGCCACCTGGGTGGTGAGAATCTCGCGAACAGGCTATTTTCAGATGGTGAACCGATTGTGTTCGCTACTACCGCCGCAGCCGCGGCGGGAATCAACAGGGCCGTGTCGAGTGTCGCGGTGATCAGTAACAGTGGGACCTGGATCAACCAACACGTGAGATAAACGTATTTCAACTCAAACCGGTCGGCCATCCAACCCCCGACCAGTTGAGCGAAACCTGAAACGAAATAGACACCCGATACCAACGCTCCGATACCTATTAGTCCGTCTCCTAAGAGCCCGGATAACCTAGCCTCAAAAATCTTTGGCAGGGCGAAGGATGTCGCCTGATAAATCAATCCTGTGCAGGAAACCGTGACAAGAAGCATAAATGCACCGCGCCGCATATCCCACGTGCTAGCTTCCGGGTTGGTTTTGGATACGACAGTCTTGTCGTCAACCACGTCGCCGCGCGCGATCAAAAACCAAAGCACTAATCCGATCAGCAGGCTAAATATCCCGGGTAGAATGAAAGCCGCTCGCCATGACCAAGTATCCGTCAAGGCAGCCCCCAATAAAGGAGCCAAGCCGACACCCAAGCTGCCGAAAACCCCATTCACGCCCAACGCTTTGCCGCGATTCACTACGCGCCGCACTACCCAAGCAATACCAACTGGATGGTAAATGGCCCCGAATAGACCGATCATCGCGAGTCCTGCCGTTATTTGTAACTGGCCATTTGCGAACCCGGTCAAAACCGATCCAACACCAGTACCCATGAAAAAAAGCACCATCATTCGAGCTGCGCTCCATTTGTCGCCGAGATATCCCGCAGGCAGGGCAGCAGCACCGAATAGAACGTTCGCTATGAACATAAGACCGATTAGTTGATGATAAGGGGCGTCAAATTCACTCTGCAATGCCAGGACAACAGTCGGATAGATCAGCATGAAAAGATGTGCGAAAGTGTGTCCGACACACGAGAAAGCGAGCGTCAGTTGGCTATTGCGATCAATCACAACAAACTTGCTCCAACTGTCGTGTCGCGCCAGCGCGCTTGGCGAAATGCAAAATACCGTGCCTAGAGGGCTGTGGGAACCGCGATTTAATAAGTAGGCCCTGAACAAATTTGACAGGCCGACCCATACGCTTAGAGTTAAACATCATGCCTGGTCCGTCAAACATTTCCAAAGTTACGGCAAACGACGATGCCCGACCTCATCCTGCACACCGAAAAGCCGCTATGACCGGGCGCCGTCCCAGCGAGACCCAAAAGGCATGGTTACGTCGCGGCCTGGACCAACCAGGTGGCAAGCTGCCGCTGTTTGACGACGAAGGCCGGGCCGTGAATACACGTATGGTTAAGGCTTGTCTGAACTACGGCTGGGCCGAACCCTGGTTTAGCAATCCATTAAAACCTGACTGGTTAGTCTGCAAATTGACTGAAGCCGGACGCGACGCCGCCGAATAAATCTCTGCTTTCGGATTAAATCCCACTCCAACGCCCATTAATAGGCGGGTTATAACCCAGCCCTGGGCGATTTATGGAATGGAGAATAGTCTGTCTATGGAACACAAAAAATCTTTACCATTTGAAAATAAGTAAAAATGCTATTTTTGTAAGCTGGCACTTTATCCTCCTAATTCTCGAAGACAGCAGATTCACCCACAGAACCAACGGGACGCCATTTTGCCTAAACCCCGGGAGGCGGTTTGGCATGGATGATAACGGAATCGCAGATAAAGACCAGAAGGTGACTTGGTCTGGAAGATACTAATAAAGTCAACCCACGAGGCGGTTTGAAGTGTGCCCCGCTTATAACGCGCTTACGTCGTGACTTGTTCTTTTTAGCAACCGATAACTGCCACGCTATTATCAAACTAATAATCGATGGCAAATTTCCTATTCCGTACCGTAAGATTTTGTTTTAAAGGGCTGAATTATCCCCTCAGTTGTCCGTCCGCTAGAACAACTTTATTATTAGTCCCAAACAAATTGAAACGCGGCCCATCAAACCAACTTAATCGTGCGATATGTTCAAGTTACGTAATCAGGTTCCTCCAAATCGAGACGCCTCTTGATTGCCGCGAAATGATGGGTTGCCTGATCATCACGGTCTTTTTGCATTTGTTCGAATGTATGCTGGGCTATGTTCTGCGGTATACGCTTCATTGGCGCACCACTCGACATCGCGGTAATCTGCGCTCGACAGACACGCTCGAGGTAGTAAAGGTCGTTGAAGGCGTGCGCAACGCTAGGGCCAGCGACTATTACACCGTGGTTTGAAAGAAATAGAATCCGCTTATCTCCCATAGCCGAAGCAATCCGATCCCCTTCGTCCGCATTAAGGGCCAACCCTTCAAACTCATCATAATAAGCAATCTGCCCATGGAATTTCAGTGCACCCTGCACCACCGGTTCGACACGCCCACCATCGAGCATACTAAGTGCCGTCGCATAACGCATATGGGTGTGCAGCACCACCTGCGCGTTAGGACAATTCAAATGGATCCTTGAGTGAATAAAAAACGCCGTCGCCTCAGGATGTTTTTTTCCGCCGAGCGAGTGCCCCTCATGATCTACTTCAACAATGTCACTGGCCCGCACCTCTGACCAATGCATGCGATGTGGATTGATTAGAAACCTGTCGAGGTGCCCAGGAACGATATGACTGAAATGATTGTCAACGCCCTCGTGCATATCCAGACGTACTGCGATCCTAAGCATGGCGGTTAGATCCACGCGAGCTTGCCTTATGGTATCGGTCGACTGTGTCATAATCATGATCGAATCAAGTCGTTACCTACTTTAAAAAAAGTAGTCGTAGAGGTAAGGTTTGAATCCAAGTTCTCTTTTAAATTAAGAATGGTGACGCGAGTCCTTTCTACCAATAAAATAAAATAATTACAATAAAACGCCATCTTATACATACCGACAGATACTGCGAGGTGATACAAAATTCCAATCCTGATGAATTCTCAACAAGTCTGCAAGAGCGACCCCCTTAACCACCTGGTTTGCCTAGCAGTCACTAAGATCTCGTCAGCGGCACGATCTCCTGCCCGTTCCCGAAGAGTTTCCTGTATTTTCTAATACTACATCACACAGTTTACCTCAGTTCCGCGGTTCTCCAAATCCGTACCAAATTCGGGCGCCGTCGCAAAGGTAGAGTATCACGTTTCGTTGCTGCCGTGTCCTCGGACAGCACCGTGCGAAGCCAATACCACGCTCAGAGATCAATTATTAGAATTGTCGAATGAATGCAGCACCCGCCTCCATTTGGATTTGTCTCTGAACACTTTATGCGAAGGTTTCTTCAGACTTCATCTTTTGTAGTAGGGCTCGCCTTATCCCTCCTTGTCTTACTCATCCAGGAGTTCGAAAGGCGGCCATCGCAGCAACGTGTGAGATTCGTCGCAGCGGATCCTATAAGATTTTTTTGTATACAGTGAACTCTCAAGGATTATCCTTGACATCAAGAGTTTCCAGAAGAAATTATGGGATGCTCCGAGACAAATCCGGCATCGTCAGTCTAATGTATAGACGTTAGTGTTAGTTGTCCGACATGCCCGGTCTTCAGATTCAATACAATCATTGTATTGGATCAATAAATTATCAGAGGTCGCTAGCTGTTTCTTGATAAATTTAAAAGACCTGGAAGCGCTGTTTGTACCCGAATTCGGTTTCGACCAAGACAGCTATAATATGTTATCCGGCTCTGGAAAAATTGTTACTTTTTATAACAATTCTGACCGGATCGCTGGACAGACTCTTAATACGGACAAAAAAATATGAGCGCCTCTGATATTGCGTGGAAACAACTAATCTCCGCAATTCATACGTCTGGCTGCAAAGTTGGGATTGCAATCACTGGCGGTGGAACTGGTGCAGTGGGGAACCTCCTGGGTATTCCCGGGGGCTCGCAGTTGCTTATCGAAGCGCAGGTTCCCTACAGCGAACAGGCGTTATCAGATTTTCTTGGTTTTAGGCCGTCGCAGGCATGTAATATTGATGTTGCGATAACGATGGCTCAGAGGGCCCGGTCGAGGGCATTACGTCTAACAAACGATCAAACCAACGTAATCGGCCTTGGGGTAACCGCAGCTTTAGTTAGTGATCGGCCGCGCAGAGGCGAGCATAGTTGTCACATTGCCGTGACAAGCGAAAATAGCCTGAAATATTGTTCCATTACGTTAGTAAAAGGCAAGCGATCCCGAACTAGAGAAGAAGAACTAGTAGGGCAAGCAATCGTATTATGGTTGGCGCGGGCTTGCGGTGTATCAGCTCCGACACCGGATAACCTTCTTGACGCCAATGAACAATTTTCGTGGGAGAAAGTTTGTTTTGTAAATGATTCACTTAATGCCTTTTTTACGGGGGCTGTCGACCAAATAACAGCTTTACCGGACGGTCAATTTCTTCTGTCAACACCGTCTCCCGCCCTAATTTTGCCCGGTTCTTTCAACCCAATTCATGATGGACATAAGCAGTTAGCGGTGATCGCGAGTGAGATTAGAGGGGAGCCAATCACTTTTGAAATTTCGATCACCAATGTTGATAAACCAACTCTGAGTGAAGATCAGATTAGGCGTAGGGTCCAGCAATTTGCTTGGATAGCGCCCGTACGATTAACGAGAGCACAAACTTTCCTTGAAAAATCACGCCTGTTCCCAGGAGCGACATTTGTAATTGGTGCAGACACCGCCCAGCGTTTGGTAACGGCCAGGTACTACTGTGACAATCAAGATCGAATGTACGCCGCCCTGGAGGAGATTGGCCGTTCTTGTTCAAGTTTTTTGGTAGCTGTCCGCGTGAACGCTAGCGGTAAACTCATGACCCTGCGTGATATTCCGATCCCGCGTCGCTTCATGCCTTTATTTGTGGAAATTCCCGAGGAACAATTTCGGCTTGATAAATCTTCTACGGAGTTACGGCGAAATTCGCGGTAAATAGAGGACAAACTATAACTAATTTAATTTCCTTATTTCATTGAGTGATTGGTCGGAGCGGCCAGATTTGAACTGATGACCCACTCACCCCCAGTGAAGTGCGCTACCAAACTTTCGATGTATCAAATCAATCACTTAAAAAAAACCGTACACCTTGTGGACACCGGTCAACGGTAATAAATGTTAATAAACGTTACAAGGTTCAGTCCATCCCGTTCCGCATCATGTCTGACAGTGTGCGGACTCGCATACCTACTTGATCCGCCCAACGACTATCCAGCATCTCGTCAGCCGCTCGATACCATGCCTGGTCGAAAATCGCTGCGAACGACTAGACCGGTCGGGTGACCTTTGGTGTGACGGGTTAGTCGACAAAAAGAATAAAACGGCGTCACTCACAAGCGGCGATAGTGCTCCGGCAACAAAAGTTTGGTTTTTCAATTATACCGATCCATACACGTTAAACGGTACTAAGGCCCTCTAGTGGAACTACGCCAATGTTACAATGTTCTTTGGAACGCCACCAAAACTGATTTAAAAAAGAAAGATAATTGAACCAAACATGCGCCAATTGAACCCTAAGGGCCCGCATGTTAAGAGAATACCCCTGTAGTTAATTTCGGATTTTCGAATGTCTTATATGGTGGATGGTTCTCCCCCGGACCATCACTTGGTCTGGCCTTACGCAAATAACGCCGGAGAAAACAAGGGCAGTCCCTTCAACATAGTTGCGCTTCTGCTGGCTCGCACCATTGGTGATTTCTCAGATCAGTGTGTTTTTGCCGCATCCTTCAAGCAATTATTCAATTTTGCCAATCTGTTTATTTATTGGCGCGACGATAGACCCTACAAAAGCCAGCTTGTCTCGATGATGCCAAATGTCACGTATAGTTGGTCTGTAAAAAATGAAGATAGTTTGCCTCTTGATGCATTTGACTGTGCGGGACAACGTCCAGTCAAAGTTTCGGCCCTTCCCTGGTATCAAATGGGCTGCGACCAACCGGACATCGTATTGACGCCTAGCATGATGCAGCGCACGATGTTGCCGTCATTTCCTTCGATCGCGCACTTGAGATATCCCTCAGACCGAGTCAAAGACTGTGACAACCGACTGGCTGCACTTGGAATTGACCCAGATCGTTGGTTTTGCGTGGTGCATTACCGTGAACCAAACTACAAATTTCGGGCACCCAATGAAGCACGTGATTTAGATGTAAGCCAGGTCAATGATGTTATCCGATTTATAGTCGAAGATCTTGAGGGTCAGGTCGTGCGTATAGGCCACAAAGGAATGTCGCCCTTACTAAGGAATCCTGGCTTCATCGACTTGGCCGGCGTGGAAGATGGATTTCAGACCCATGCACACGCGATCTCACGAGCCCGATTTTTCATCGAACTTTCTCCATCCGGTCCCGTATGTGTGGCGTGGGGAATGGGCGTTCCCGTCGCTCGTTGCAATTGCGTTAGTTTGTACGGCCCCCTAGACGAACAGAGTATTGTCCTGCCAAAGAGAATTCGTNGGCCCAATGGGCGACTTATGAATTTGAAAGAGGTCATCGCCGAGCGGGCTATCAACGATAACACCATGTCTAGATTTCTCAGCCCATTAGGCTACCGATTCGAGCCAAATACATTCAATGAGATAGTAAGTGTTTGCCGTCAAATATTTGATGTAACAATGGATTGCCCCGGGTGGCGATCCCAAATCTCTTTTGAAAAAATAATACCAAACAACAGTGTGACTTGGCCCATGGAGCACAAATATCGCCACCAGATAGCAGATTATATTGGAATTTGACCCATGGCTTTGCCTCCAGTAAATGACCCGAACCTAAACTCCAACTTGTCGAATTATTCCGACGCGGAAAAAGGCGCCTTGGCGGACTCAGTAGAATTTTTCGAAAAGGCGCGAGCCAATCCTGATTTAATAATTTCCAACTTTCCCCGATTCATCCGCTTTCAAGATGCCACCCGTTTCCTCGTGATGTATGAAATCTTTCGCAAGACCGTTGATGTCCAAGGTAGCATCGTTGAGGTTGGCGTTCTTAACGGCTTCAACATCTTTGCGATGGCTCATTTTTGCGAGATATTTGAACCGCGCAACTACACCCGTAAAATTTTAGGGTTCGATACCTTTACGGGTTATCAATCTCTTAACGCGGAAAAGGACGGGGAACTTGCGACAGGAATGGTGCTAAAAGATTTTAAGACTGGTGACTATAGCCTCCTTCAGGAAACAGTGAATCGATATAACTCTAATATTCAGTTCAATCAATTTGAGAAAATTGAATTGATCAAAGNTGACGCGGTCGATTCAATTCCCACGTTCCTGGACCGACGTCCCGAAACCATAGTCTCAGTGCTAATTTGTTACACAGACACCTACGTTCCGACGAAATCGGCGCTTGAAAATTTTTGGCCGAGAATGCCCAAAGGATCCATAGTTGTATTTTGCACTACGAATTATGACAAATACCCAGGCGAATCAATAGCGTTAAACGAGGTCCTCGGTATCGGAAACCATAAATTGGAGAGATTTAATTTCTCCACAAAAATATCGTACATTGTAANACAATAAATTTCTCATATTGTTAATACTACGGGGGAAATTTCAATTACATATTAGAAAAATTATTCAAAAAAAATAAATATTAGATTAATGAGATCATATTAAACAATGCAAAACCCACATATTTTTTCGGTACACAGATCCCGGTAGTGCCAAATGTTGTTGGTGGACTTGATTCGGGTTTTAATTGCGCCAAACGGTCTCTTCTAATCGGTTGTGCCCCTTGTTCGGAGCATCTGATTGAGCGCCTAAGTTAGTTTCTCGGGCAAAGATGCATGGAGATACACTGACTTGCATATTGATGCACACTCGTTTGAAATTCTATTCCTCTTTAAGCCCACAAAGTGCTTTCGCACTCTATAATATATTGATTTTATAAAAAGAAATGGTCGGAGCGGCCAGATTTGAACTGACGACCCCTTCACCCCCAGTGAAGTGCGCTACCAGACTGCGCTACGCTCCGGCCGCCCTAAATATGAATTTTTTTATAAATTAAATCAACTTCTTACAATCCAATCTGGGAAAATTAAAATACGTAACAAAACGGCAGAAAAGTTTGCTAGTTCCATCACGCCGATCCAGAGACGGAAGGAGGCGACAAAATTTCGGCACCATTGGCTGATACGAAAACCGCCCGTTAAAAAATTTAGTTTACACGATTCAATGGCGCTAGGCTCCGCTTGTAATCTGCATGACGTTGCCGAGGTCTGGAAAGACCGACGCGAGAGTGACATCTGGGATGGGTGGATAGAGCCAACCAGATTAGCAGTAAAACAGNAGATGTCATAAATATTCGACCACTACTAAATCGCCGCATCAAAAATTTTACCACGGCGCATTTTAAGGATTGCTTGAATAAATCCGGGGTAGCCACCTAGAATCGCTTTGTCTGGCCTATCCATTTGCGAAATTTTCTATCGCAACCCCCAACGGTATCGACCGAGCAGAACCTCGGATCCAAACGTGACGCATCGTGGGTAGAGAAAATTATTTCAGCTAGGAATTTCATCAAATAAACTGAGAAGATATCTGCTCGAACGGTCGTATATAAAATTATACTTGGATGTTTCCTAATTTTAAAAAAGTTCCAAATTTATACGCGTATCAATTTAAAAAATGAAATAACCGTTTATTATCGATATTGATCATCCAATCTCAATTCTCAAGACGAAACACAAATAGTCAGATAAACGGCACATCTAAATCACCTTAACCTAGAATGTCACCCACGAATACTATCCAGTCTTTTCTTGAGAAACACCAGCTCCTCAAGGGCTTTAGATATCTCCGCCCTGCTGTGCACACCTAGTTTCCCATCTTTGACTGAGGAATTGGATTGAATCTCATTTGATAGAATGTGCTTGTTATCCACATCCAGCCCCACTGACTCTAACCGTGTGTCACGCGTTTGCGTCCGCCCAATATCGTCTCGAAGCAATCTCTGAACGCCCTTGATTGTATAGCCATCACTATAGAGAAGCTCTCGGATCCGGCGAAGCAAGGCGATGTCTTCCGGCCGATAGTAACGTCGGCCACCACCACGTTTGAGCGGCCGAACTTGCTTAAATTTGGTTTCCCAGAAACGTAGAACATGCGGTGGAACATCGAGATCATCTGCCACCTCGCTAATGGTACGAAACGCAGCGGCTGATTTCCCCTTTCGACGCCCGTTTTCGTATGTTCCGCTTTCCACTACCACGGCGCCTCACCACCTCGTCAAGACGGGCCGGTCAAGTTATTATTGATTCTCTTCTTGAGGACATGTGACGGCCGAAAAACTAAAACCTTTCGCGGCAGTATTGGCACCTCATCACCCGTTTTTGGATTTCGGCCAATCCGTTCCCCTTTTTGGCGTACCGAAAAACTACCAAAAGACGATATCTTTACAACTTCTCCACGCGCCAAGGCATCAGCGACTTCATTTAGAACCGTTTCAACGAGTTCTGCAGACTCATTGCGAGACAGCCCAACCTCATTGTAAACCGACTCGCTCAACTGTGCACGAGTGATAGTGGTGCCTGACATACCTCGATCCCCATCCCTGTGCCTGCGCCTGTGCTTGTGAAATTAATGCTTATTGAGAAATCAGTCAATTATTGATCAATAACAGGGTTTTGCGCGAAAGTTCTGACGTTCTATCACGTCCCATTTGGATAACCCATTCTGACCAAACATGCGCCCCAGGCCAGTCCACCGCCAATTGCTTCCATTAACACCAGATCGCCCCGTTTGATACGACCATCTCGGACAGCCTCGGTCAATGCGAGAGGCACAGAAGCTGCCGAGGTATTGGCGTGGTGATCAATACAGCACACGACCTTCTCAGCTGGAAGATTCATCCTGTTTGCCATGCCGTCGATGATCCTGCGATTGGCCTGATGCGGAACCAACCAATCAACATCCTCTGAGCCAAGACCGTTAGCGCCCAGCGCCTCCTCAATCACGTTACCCAATTTGGAAATTGCGTGGCGGTAAACTTCTTTGCCAACCATCTTAACGTGACCCGTTGTCTTTGTACTGGATGGGCCACCGTCCACATAAAGGATATCGCGTTCACGCCCGTCAGAATGAAGATGGGTCGAAAGAACGCCGTAGTCTGTGCTAGAGCCATTGCCGTCGTGACCTTGCAAGACCACGGCACCCGCCCCGTCACCAAACAACACACAGGTCGACCTGTCTTTCCAATCGAGTAAACGGGTGAAAGTTTCAGCACCAATTACTAGGGCTGTGTCGACCTGACCTGACTTAATAAAATTGTCTGCCACTGCTAATGCGTAGACAAATCCAGCGCAGACGGCTTGGATGTCGAAAGCGGCACCATGGTTAACTCCGAGACCGGCTTGGATTTTGGTTCCAGTTGCCGGAAACGTATTATCAGGCGTCGTGGTAGCGACGATGATCATATCTACGTCACCCGCATCAAGCTTCGCAGACTTAAGTGCATCGCGAGCGGCAGCAAGCCCAAGATCGGATGTAAATTCACCATCACCTGCGACATGACGTTGTCGTATGCCGGTACGCTGGACGATCCATTCATCGGAGGTATCTATTCGTTCCGACAACTCAGCATTGGTTAAAATCTGCTCGGGCAGATAAGACCCGCAACCCAGAAGTAAAGATCGACGTGTCGTCACGACACTACAACTTTCTTTTCGTTGTCAACTTCTTTGACGGCGTGCAACACAGACAATTCCTCTTTAACCTTATCCAGAAACCCAAATTTTGCCATGTCGGCGGCTACGCCAATTGCGTTAGCAAAACCAATTGCGTCGGTCCCACCATGACTTTTTACTGCAATCCCGTTAAGCCCAAGAAAAACTGCTCCGTTGTACCGCCGCGGGTCCAATCGTTCACGCAAGTGGGCAATGGCGCTTCGACACAAAAGATAACCAATTCGGGTGATCAACGTAGACTTGAAGGACTCTCTCAGGAAGTGGCTGAACATCCGCGAGGTGCCCTCCGCCGTCTTCAAGGCGATGTTACCGGCAAAACCGTCAGTTACTATGACATCGACCGTTCCCGCGGTGATATCGTCTCCCTCAACAAAACCAAAAAATTCCATTGGCACCTGGAGTTCCCGCAAGATCGAAGCCGCAAAGCGTAACTCCTCATGACCTTTCTGCTCTTCACTCCCGACATTCAGAAGGCCCACAGTTGGACGGCCAAGTCCGAGAACAATCCTGGCGAAAATCTCTCCCATGATAGCAAATTGAACTAAGTTGTCAGCATCGCACTCAATGTTCGCCCCAAGATCTAACATGCAGCTCTCGCCGCGCAATGTGGGAAAAAAACTCGCGATGGCAGGGCGTTCGATCCCCGGACACATACGCAGTGCTAATTTCGACATGGCCATCAAAGCGCCAGTATTGCCGGCCGACACCACACCATCTGCTTTGCCCTCTGCGACCTGATTTATCGCAAGTCCCATACTGGACTTGCGACCGTGTCGCAAAGCGGTGGAAGGTTTGTCATCCGGCCTAACTTTTTCCTCTGTATGAACAATCTTGGCCGACGTTTGCCGCAACCGCTTGGTTCCAGCCACAATGGGTTCTAACTGCGCCGTGTCACCGACAAGCACCAGAGTAAGATCCGGCATTCGCTCGACCGCGATATCGGCGCCGTGAACCACCAATTCCGGCGCCTTGTCTCCGCCCATTGCATCGAGGGCTATCGTGATCGTGGATGACATCGATAGTGACTGTCTCTCGTCGACTTAAGTTCAATGAGTGATCAAAATCTCATCGGTTGGAGAGCGTCGAGCGTAACACGAATAACCCGCCCAACGGAAATCCACTACCTGTATAGCCAATCATCTCAATTTACTAATCAAGTCAATTGCTCGCAGGTTATTAATCTTCGGAGCCACCATTTGCCAGTTTTTTCAAAGTGGCCAATGCGGCGAATGGCCCCTGGATCTCCGGGCCTTCATCCGGACCCTCACTATATACGATGGCACCCTCTTCCAAGGCAGCGGCTTCCAATAACAACGGATCGAGAGCCAGAGAAAGGCATTGCGATGCGACCTCACCCAAGTCCAGGACCAGGTCCTCGATAAATTCAGCGTCCACGTCTTCATCCGGCGAAGCGGCCGCAAGAGCA
>PBMU01000001.1 GCA_002722775.1 Rhodospirillaceae bacterium | reverse complement strand
TCTTTCCATATGAATCCTGCATCATCTGAAATATGCCCAGATCTTTGAGTCTGTATATCAATATCCTTAGATTGGGTTCCCTTAGCTGTTAATATCAAAGATGTACTTTTGGTACTGGTAGGGATTCCCCCTCTCCCTGTTCCTTGGGTATAGTTTGATTCTGATGTCCAAACATTACTATTAGTAAAATTTTGTAGGGGTACAATAAACCCTCTTAGATAATTTGGTGATCTATCTGTACTCATTTTAATATCCTGCTGATCCTATGGCTCTTCCAGCTCGCTTTCTTGCTGATCTATTGTATCTATCAAAATGTTTGAAAGGTTGCATAATTATTATCTCTCCTGCTCCCCCTCTATTCTGTAATCTCCTGACTCCCTCTGGACCCCCTAGAGATCTTGTAGTAGTCCTGTCTAGTACTGCTTCCCCTGATAAAAGTACTGCTCTTCTCTCATCCGGGGCTAATCCCCCCATATGGAAAGAAGGGGGCTTAGCTGCCATTACTGCTGCTGTTTGAGCTGCCCCTGCTGCTACTGCTGCAGATATCAATACTGGAGCCAATACCCCTGCCCCTGTATATTTATTGATATTCTCTGCTGTTGTCATGGCTATATTGGCTATAGAGGCTGCTTGTTGTAACCTGAAAAGAGCAATAGCTGCTTTCTCTGCATCTATTTTTCTCTTCCCTATATAGAAGGAATCTTTTTCAGCTAATTCTTTTTTCCTATTCATTTCTGATTTAGCTAGAGCAGACTGTAATTTATCTTTATCCTCTTCCCCTTTAAAAATTGCTTTTAAATGTTCTTGTTCTATATCAAATTTCTTATTTACTCTTTCTTCATGTGCTTTGGAATGCTCTTCTAATTTATCTATTCCTATCTTGGAAAGGGTATTAATAGAACTAGTCATAGATGAAGTAATACTAGCGATATCCCTCATCTTTTCTTCATGTGCTTTCTTTTCCAGATCTGATAATTCTTGTATTCTTTGCTTTTGTAAACCATGGACAGTTTCTTCTAACTGTTCTTGATCTTGTGTAAACTCAAATAGCTCTTTTGCGCGGGCTATCTGCATATCATATCTTTCATTGATATTATGCTTTGCTTTCTCTTCCCCTTCTAAGGTGGCATCATAATATAGATCTGCTGCTGCTTTCTTGGCATTCTCTATTTGTAATTGCTTAGCTGCCTCTTCTGCTGCTGCTGCTGCTGCATCTGCTTGAGCTTTAGCCTTGTCTGCTAAATCTTGAGCTATTGTAGCTTCATCTACTTTAATATCATGTAGAGTGCCTGCTATCTCTACTGCCTCTTCCTGGAATCCTACAATAAGATCTAATCCCTCCCCCTGTCTCTCTATCTCTGCTGAAATAGCATCCTGTAAGGGCTTCATCTGAACAATTAGCTTCCCCTTTTTATCCTCTAGATTTAATGCCTTGTCACTTCCTACTATCTGATTATGCAGGGTAATAAGTCTATCTTTCTCTGAATCAGATAGAAAAGTATTCCCCTCTTGGATTAAACCTACAATTCTAAGATCTTCTTTCAATCCTTCAATTACATCTTGCTGGGAAGCGATTCTAGAATCAAAACTAGCTTTTGTAGCATCTACAGCTTTTTTCCTGTCTAGCTCTTCTTTGGTTAATTCCCCTGTATATACAAGCTGCTCATCTCTTAGATTATTCAGATCATCTAGAGCCCCTTGCATGTTCTCTCTAATGCCCTTCTGAGCCTCTTTTAAAGAATTCTGAGCCTCTCTAAGGGCTATTGTTTGTTCTCCTGCTTTCTTTACCCCATCTGCATAAGAAGCATATCNTAGAGTTAGGGCTGCTACTGCTGCTGCTCCTGCTAATAGTGCTGGATTCAGATTCCTAATGGTTAACAATAATCCTTCAGATACTGCTGCTACATCTGCCCCCATCATAGCAGCTTCCCCTAGAGCAGGGTTAACTTGATTCAGGGCTAATCCAATAGCAGCGAANCCTCTATCCACTTCCCCCGATTGGTCTGCGACTCCTTCTAGCTTATCTTCTGCATCATCTCCAGCAGATTTAAAATCTTTTAATGCATTTTCAGCAGATTTAAATCCTGTAGCACCTTGCTGGCCTGCTTTCTTCATAGCTTGACCAGTTTTCTTAGCTGCTGCTTCTGCCCTCTTCAACTGCTTATTCAGCTCCCCTACCATGGCCTTGGCTTCCTTGGCAGTGACATTGGGCATGCTCTTTAATTTGGATAATAAATCTTTCAGATCTGCCTTATAGCTAATCTCTATCGATCTCTTTTCAGTAGCCATGATTATCCTCTCTTGACTTGTTTCATTAGGTCATCTGCTAGAGCATCTACTACTTTCTTAGATCCCTTTCTCATTGGCTTAACCATTAGCTCATTGCCTACCCTCTTCCCCAATGGGAAAATGATATCCTCTCCTCTNTTGTTTACAGATTCTACTCCAAATTTGATAGCCCATGCATAAGGGGCAGTATTCACAAGGAATCCTGCTATTGTTCCATCTGCCTCTACTCTATATCCCCTCTGGAATCTGTTCCANCTATTCTGNGAATTGTCTTTCTTGAAAACTATTCTACCCTCATCATTTCTTCTAATAATGGGCTGTCTTTTGGGCCAATTCTTCTGAGCTTCCTGCTCTATTTCCTGCAGAGTATCATCTATTACTTTTCTAGCACCGGGGGCTACTTTATCCAGAAAGCCAGTATAGAAAGATTCTAAATCCTTAGAGAAGTTAGCAGATGCTTTTCCAGCTGTAAATTTATTGGCCATGGGTTTTCCTGTGCTTTTCCATCATCTTCTTTATTCTATCTGATTTTATTCTTTCTTGCCTTTTCTGCGCTTGCTCCCCTGTTTCATTCGCTAATCTATATTCTGCTATCAATGTATCTCTAATCTCTGGATCTAAGCTGTAGTACCATCCGGGATCCTTCCCCCATCTTAGCTCTATCCTCAATGCCAATAAATCTAAAGCTCCTCTGGAGGTAGAATAAAATTTGCTTTCTCTTCTACCCTCTTTTCTGTTGGGATCTCTTTCATCATCTCGATCAATAGATTGCTTCCCTGTTCATAGATATAAGCAGGGGCTACTCCAGCATCTAGCAATCTATCTAAGATCTTATGACCAAAAGCAATCGGATCCCCTGACATAATAGGATATGCTGGAAGGCACTTAGCATGATCTGTACATACTGCTATTGCAGCTGCGCATAATCTCCCCAATTGTGCTCTATTGGGATCACTCCCCCAGATGGCTACAAAATCTAGACATGTAGCCATGCTTCTGGGTAGAATGATTTCATGTTTCCCCAATTTCTGTAAATCTAACATACTATCAATCCTCCTTTGTATGTTGATTGGTCTATGCTGGTCCTGTTACTGTAGCTCCCCCATAACAGGTAAAACTAAGAGAGAACGCACTAGGATCACCCTCTGAGAAGTCCAGATTACATACACACTTACTAAGGGTTACAGTGTGATCTGCATCATCTCCAAAATCAGTGCCCTCTGCAGTGTATTTTATATCAATGCAGAAATGTTCTACATATGGGGTACCAGTAGATCCAGTAGATACATTAGCAGAATAATTTCCAGCTCCCAGGATAAAATCACGTAAAGATCCTGCTTCTGATGCATCTGTAAATTGGCGAAAGTATGCAGAGAAAGATCCTGTAATGGCTTGCTCATCTTGCTTTCTTACTGTTGAGAAATTACCCCTATCCAAGATAACTAATTCACTATATTTTTGAGGTTGAGAAAAGGTAAAATTTCCCTCTTCATATGCTATGTCTAATGTAACAGGGGATCCTGTTCCATCTCTTAATTGGATGACACCATCTCTTTTGGTTTTTGGTACTGTTGAATATGCCATGATAGCTCCTATATTGTGTGCAAGGCAGTGAGATCTATAGTAATGATAATATATTCTTGGCTATCTGTCACTTGTCGAGATGAGCCATTATATCTAAGGGTGAATTGGTTATTGGTTGCATAGGCCTCTAGAGCTGCATTGATTACAGATTCNTCAGAGGANAGNGCNAGATCATAATCTGTNGGNTAGATGTCTAGAGGTCTTAATCTATAAGCAAAAGTAATNTGNATCTGGGAGGATAGATAGACTCCTACTGATCTTCTCTGTCTCTCATCTAGACCAGTAGCAGAGAGCATTCCAACAGTGAATCCTTTATGGGCTATGCTATCTTGAGTTCTTCCAAAATAATCTGGAGTCTGTCTAGATTCCTGAAAGCCAGAGAGGGCAGTTATTTTGGCTGCTATCCCAGATCTGATACTCGCAAAAGATAAAGCCATTGCCTAATATCTCCTAGTCCAATATTGCCCCGGTCTAGATAGATAGATGACTGGATCCTTTGCTACTCTTTCATTGGCATCATCTGGGAAACCATCATGACCAGAGTCATATCTCCAATTAATTCCTTTCCAATCACTCTTATATTGCTGATGATGCTCAGTAGCTAGATCTAGATATCTTCCATTTGATTGCCCCAAAGAGCTATGAAAATCACGAAATATATAATACAAAGATAAATTAANATGGGCAGATCTCAGAGACTCTGAATCCATTACCAGATACTCTAATCCCCCTCCCTCCTGTCTGATTTTCATGATTATGNTATACCATGCTTCATCTATATAATCTTGATAAGATGATATGGTAGAGGGCATTAAAGAGGATAATTGCTTGTAAGTGGANAACAGATCTACATCTGATACTACAGGNTAGAGTCNNCNCCTTACTACTGCTGCCATTCTCCGGAAAAGAAAACTATTTGATCCTATTGTAATTTCCCATTCTTGTAGATATCCCTCTCCCAGCTGGAGACTAGTAACCAATGATCCATCACTATGGACATATTGGGGGATATTGCCTGCATAAGTGCCAGTAGCAGAGTCTACTAATTTACTCTGATCTGGTTTATACAATGTNTATTTTACTGCTGCTATTGTAGCTAATGCCCCATCTCTATACACTGGTAATTCTGTTGTTTGAGGTCTACCCCTCTCTAACAATTCAATTGTTTTGATCTGGGGAGCATAAGGGATTCCACTGCTGGCCATTAGATTAATTCCTCATAATACTGCAGACCTTTTTCAAGAATACCCTTTCTGGCTTCCTCCATATCTGCAATTCTTTTGTATAGCTGTTCTAACTTTGTTTTAACCTCTGGAAGATGCTGNGAAGATATGTANCTTTCAGGNTGNTTTCTTGCTTGTATGATCTCCAATTCCATAAAATGATCATGTGGTAATTGTATATGCCCATCTATCATTAATTGTATTTTCCAGAGATCAAAAGCAACTCTATCAAAATTCTTGACCACTTTACCAGCTAGTATTCTAAAAGTTTCCCACTTGGGAGCATGCTTTCTTCCTCCATATTTGGCAGGGTAGACTCTCATATAGTCATGAACATTGGGATCCAATACCACATGNCCAGATTGTCTAAGCTTGCCCAATCGAGAGGAAGGATCCCCCAATTCACCTTGTATCTGATGTACTCCATTGACTCCAGGTACTACTCTTTCCATATCAATACTAGGAAGAAATACTGGTACCTCTTTTGTCTTTTTTCCTGCTTTTACAGTAATGTATTGAAAATCCCAATTGGCTGGAAAATGTTTATAGTAAAAAGGATGATCTGGGCTAATGGGAAGCCTAGTATTTTGGGGGCTGGCCATAGACCAAGGTTGACTAAGATTATCTAGATTCATTGTATGTACCTCCTATATACANTNTGCAGGGGGAAAAGATTCCCCCCTACAAACATATATTATATTATACAGGAGTATTAGGCTACTTTAGATTTTAGCAATACACCACGATCTTGATCAATGATGGAAACACCAAAATAAGCATGTCCTACAATTTGAGTAAGAGCATTCGCTGCTGTTCTTTCCATCTCAACAGTAACCTGATCCATTGGCATAACAAGATTATTTCCTGGAATGCTAGGAGCTCCAGTAGCAAAGCCAATGGCCCCCGGTGCCCACATTCCTTGAAGAAAATCTGTAGAGTCATCAGTAACATAACTCGATACAAAAATATCTACACCTAAGTAATTACCCTTGTAAGCAGATCCCTTAGCTGAAATAGCATCAAAAGTAGCAGGATTGAATTTGATCGCTCCNGTCTCAGCTCGGATAGAATCCTGTAATTCATTCCAGCCCTTAGGATGGAGTACNCNTACATAAGGACCNGGNGCAGTTTTTCCTGATACATTTTGNAGAGCTTGAAAAGCATCATAAAAATCATCTACTGCCAATACANCTCCAGAGGNTCCTTTTACAGTNGNAAATCCTGCATAAGCATCNGCAGTAAGATCAGCTACCATGCCATCATAAGATTTAGCAATGGATTCAGCAATTCGGAAAGGATCTAGATCTTGCCCTAATCCTGTCATNGTAGCAAGGTCNGNNATNTNNTACATTANAGCNCNNCNTTTNACCACTACATCTGCAGAAGCATCTGTAAGAGCTGTCTCTGTTACTGCATCTGGCTCCGGAGCTCCTGAGAAAGTAGACCACTGATCAGCATCATAGCCATCTAGACCAGCTTTACGGACTCGGATAGTATCAGATCCCATGCCATTGATTGACCCTACAAAAGTCATCCATGGAGTATTTCTAAGAGAAGTAGAATCAGCTAGAAGCAATCGAATTTCTTGGCTGATCATGTTGTTCATTCTAAGGTCTGTTTTCAGACCATGATTAGTAATTGCCATCATTACACCTAATAAAAAAAATGTTGATTATTGATACTGGGCTATCTGCTGTTTATCCGGGGGCGACCCTACCCAATATTCTATTTATGCCTATTGGCATACATTATATAGTATAAGTATTTAATCTGTGAATACTGCCATATATAAAAGAGAAGGCTGACAGAATGGGGAGCCTGTCAGCCTTCAAAACAGTAAAAGGAGGTTTTACTGATATGGATTAGAGGGAAACAGCTATATCACAAGTAAGATTGCTATTAGCTTTAACTTTTACATTGTTTGTATCTTGATATTGTACTTCCAGCTGGACTAGATTCCCTGAGGAATCCATAGCAGAGACATGGACCAATTTCTGACCTAGAGCATGATTGAGAGTTGCAAAAGTACCAGCAGTAAGAGATTGGCTAGCAAAAGATTTTCTAATACTAGATAGGGGCATGTCAATTTCCCCATTGGAAGGATTGTAGAAACACAGAGATCCGCTTGCTTCTGATACTGCAGCTCTAGCTCTAGCATCTGTATAGTATTTATTGCTTCCCTCTGGAAGAGATCCAGAATCAGAAGCTCCAAGGATAGCAGCAGCAGTAATAGATCCTCCCAATGCAGTAGAGGCTCCAGCAATGGTAATGGCAGAATTAGCGAGTCTAGCATTGGCAACAGAA
This sequence comes from Rhodospirillaceae bacterium, assembly GCA_002722775.1. GTDB lineage: Bacteria > Pseudomonadota > Alphaproteobacteria > Thalassobaculales > Thalassobaculaceae. The sequence goes on along the minus strand of PBMU01000001.1, from coordinate 7,262 downwards.
CCATTTTTCAAGGCTCCAGAAATTTCTCCACTGGAAATACTAAGATCAAATTCAGAAGAATCAGCTACTGAAATAGCAGCTTGAGCTCTGGCATTGGTAAAAAATAATTTACTGGATCCTTCTGGAAGAGCATCTGAATCAGAAGCCCCAAGGATGGCAGCAGCAGTAATAGATCCTCCCAATGCAGTAGAGGCTCCAGCAATGGTAATGGCACTATTAGCCAATCTAGCATTCCCTACAGAACCATTTTTCAGATCAGCAGATAAAGCCCCTGTTCCTGAATTGTAGCTAAGATCTACCTCTGAAGAATCAGTAACAGAAATCGATCCGCGTGCTCTAGCATCTGTATAATATAGATTGCTTCCTTCAGATACATTATCAGTAGTAGCATTGAGAGAGAAAGCCCCTCCAGTATAAGCAAGCCCAGTACCAGCAGAGAAGAATCCCCGGATCTCTCCCTGATCTGCAGTAATGGCTCCAGTACCTGAATTGTAATCAATACCACTAGATCCAGATAAGAATCCCCTTACTTCAGCTGCTTGAACATCAGCACCTTCTATCANGGTCCAATCTGCTTGAGTACCAGCAGATCCCCCATTGTGTATATAGCTTTCAGGTCTAGTACTTCCAGTACCAGTAAGGATAACTACATCACCTTCCTGAAATTCAGTACCTGCAGAATAATTAGCACTGAGCCATGCAGCTTGATTGGCAGCAGATGTATCTACAGAGATATCTACAATAGTAAGAGGTTTTAATTTTAATTGCTTCTGTCCAGATACAGTAATGATCTCTGCATAATTAGCAGAATCATCATGGATTCCTACTACAGAATTAGCATTGAGATATTCTTTTGTTACGACATGTTTATCAGCAGTAATAGAGCCATCAATTTGGATGATGCCATCAAATACCACTTCAGGATTCATGAATTTCATGAGATTTACTCCAAGTATATAAATTATGGGGGTTAAAAGTCATTTATATACTATCGGATATATGCTACTCCTGATAGTGAATTTTGGAAAGTCAGTGTAACCTGATTTTCATCATTGTAATCTACCTGACAAAATGATAATTCCCCATCTACTACAACATATACAAGAGGTTTATATCCTAGATTATGAGTAATTACTAGTATGGATACATTGGAGAAACTATGCTCCTGAGGACCAGGATCAACACCAAAAGAAAACATTCATTCCTCCTGTAGTACTATAGATACAGTAGCAGATCCAGAGGAAGAGCAGACATAGAGATTATAATCAATATTTCTCCCTCTACCCATTGAAATTGTTACCATGTTATCTTTGGGAACAAAAGAATAATTAGAGGGTAATGATCCCCCATCTGTAGCCCCATTTCTGCAATAGTATAATTTCTTATCCTCTGATCCAATAGATACTTTTCTACAGCCCTTTGGAATTGTAATTTGTGTAGTATTACTGGAAGCAGTAAAATTATGAAAATATGGGAATGTTCCTATTGTTTTTAGATCTTCCATTGTTACCCCCTATCGATTAAACCAAGCTTTTCTAATGGCATCTCTATTGGCTCTGTAAAATTCTGGATCTGCTGCTGCTTTCTCCAGTATATCAGTAGTACTAATGGGAGTAGGTTTTATTCCTGTATTGGTTTTTGGTGGAATGAGAGCAGGGGGATCTACCTCTGTTACCTCTGTTACCTCTGCTGATTCTGTTACCTGTAAATGAGGTCTTAGAATAGGGGGAGCTGAATCAGGATTAGATTTAATCTCTGTAAGCCAATCACTAAGAGATAAGATATCTTTCTTGCTCTTTCCCTTCATTGCTTTTGTGTATGCCCATTCTACTGCATCTCTTAGCTCTGGATCTGTCCATCCATGATCTGCCATGGCAGTATGCCTAGTATATCTGGATTCAGCCTCTTCTAATCTGCTTTTGTATTCTTCCAGCTGGGAAGCCATAGTATCAATTGTTCCTAATTTCCCAGAGATGGAATCTAGTTCAGATTGTAATTCCTTGGCTCTGTCTTCTGCTGCTACTCTATCTGCAGAGAGCTTTCTAATCCTTTCCTTGAAGGCTGCTTCTATTTCAGCTTTTGGAACATATGTAACACCCTCGATTATCTGTTTATCCATTTTGGATATCCTCCTTTATTTCAGTAAGTTTAATTTCAGCATCATAGACATTATCCCAATCCATCTCTAATGCTAGTTCTAACATGTTTCCCAGATCCTTTAATGGAAGCCATCGATCAAATAGGTTTTTTATAGTCAATTCTTCCCATTGAGTATTGTAAAAACAGCAATCTTTATGGGCTATCCGGATACTGTTTACTAGGCATACATCATTAGACAGGGCAAGCCATTCTACAATATCCTCTTCTGGATCCAATTCTCCCCAACAAGATTCACATTTCCCCATTTTGATATCCTCCTATTGGAATTCTGCCTTATCTCTTCTGATCTGGGTTAATAGTTGCTTTGCTTCTATTTCATCCATATCATCATACATCTGCATGATGGCCTGCACTGGAGACATTAACCCTGCTTCCATCTTGCCTATAATATCTTCCCTCTGGGCTCTTATCTCATCCGGGGATAAGGGCATGGAATGATAGGAGACTCTGTATCCTGATTCTGGAAGAGATGTACCCAAGAATCGATTAGCAAGCATAGCAGATTTAGCTAATAACTCCTCATCCCCCATTCTGAATACAGGGGCATATTTCTTCTGGGCTTCCCTCTGGCCACTTCTGGAGACTGCTAGAGCATAGCCAGATCTAGGATCTCCTGATTGTCTAGAGATATCTGCAGGGGATAGACCAGCAGCAAGGGCTACTCTGGTTTCATATTTTGCTATTGATTCTAATAATGCTGCTGGTTCTACTGGAACTTGAAAAGTACCAACAAGGGGCTGCCCCTGAGCATCTGGATCCTGAGCGAATACCAGGATGCTAGAAGGATCTGTACTGATAGCAGATCTTCTGGCTATCTGATCTTGGTCCATCTGATTTAATCCAGCTACAGATAACCCAGCTACATATTTTTGTGCCCAACAGGAATCCCTTACTAGATGTACCCACATTGTATATAAAGTAGCAGAAGTTAGAGAGCCATAAACCATGGTAGAAGCAGAGAAGGAATCCCATAGATGCCCTGTTTTTTCAGCATGATATAGTACTATTGGCAAGAATGGCCTTCCCTGAGAATCCCTATAAGGATATGATTCTCCCTCCAGAGATCCCCCCATATATTCATCTGATACATCTATCCCCAATTCTCCCCCTTGATCAACCTTATGCATTCTGAAGGTAGGATAATTGGGATCTCTGATATCTAAGCAATCTGCTATCCATACTGCTTTTCCATTGTGAGATCTAAGCCTATATTCTACATAGTAAGTAGGTATATCTGGTTGATCTGGATGAGCCTCTAGATATACCATATCAGAAGTTACTAGTCTGTATTGTAGCCCAGATGATGTAAGGGCTATTCCATCCTCATCCGATACTACATCTATTCTCAATATTGCTTCTCTCATTCCCAATATCATTTGTTGAGCTCTAGCCATTAGGGGCCATAGCCCTGCTAATGTTACTAGTCCAGATCTTCCAACCAATGAAGAGATATCCTCTGTGCTATTGGTTACAGATGGATTCTCATGATAGAGAACTGCTAATTGTCTAGTGATCTGCTCAAATGGATTAGAGGAAAGATCAGCAGGCCCCCATGCCTCTCTCCTATCCGGTGGAAGATGCCTAGCCAATTCCCTTTCTAGATCCTGTAGCCACGCCCCCAAAATGAGCCTTTTTCTAAGGGAAGAATGATCCCATCTAGATTGATCTGAATCTGTAGGGGCAGCAGGTTTTATGGGGGAATTAATAGACATTTTAATACATCCTGATTTTATGAGCTGGAGTTATATGTTTGTAATCGATAATAGGTACTACACAATATCTAAGAGCATCTATACAATGCCCCCATTCATCCTTAGATCTTGCTGATTGATTCCTTTTCATGGTCCATCTCTGTAGAGATAGTATCAGCCTCTCACATTTTGGGCTAATGAAAAACTGTTTTCTGGCTTGAATACTATGTATCATGGCTGCTCCATAATATACACTATATCTAGGTTTTCTGATAGTGCGAATTCGCCATGGGAGGTTGCCAGATGGGAAGCGCATGATATTTTCAAAAGCTCGCATTAATAAGCTATTACTCATCTTCCCTGAATTATTGGCCTTCCCATAATGGATATTATCTCCTGTCCATCTGCATGCTGCTGGTTGGATATGGTTTCTTTTGCACATCTCCAATATTGCTCTAGCATGAGCTTCTGGAGGAGCTGCCCCGGATACATACTCATCCAATATATAGATCCAAGGATTCTGAGGATCAGACATTTCTACAGCTGCTAATATAGCTACTTGAGAATTGGGAGTAGAGCCATGGTCTATCCCTATTGCAAATTGATAATTACCTTTTGGAGCTGGAGCAGAGGATATCATGTCATCTGTAAAGCAATCAAATATTCTACCCTCTGGGATTCCCACATTCCAATCCCCATGTATTCTGGCTTCCCTGTCAATGGGTAGATAGGTAGCTGTAATTCTGTCTATCTGTTCCTGTTTTATGATGGGATCACAAAATTTAGGAGTAGTAGCCTCTACAGTCAAGGGGGCTTTATGACAGGATACTTGCCCTGCTTCTACTAACTTTTGTAGATACTCTACATCCTGCCCTACTGGAGTCATAGTGATTCCTATGGTTCCTGTACTGCCCCCTGCTCCCCCTCTCAATACTCTAGCTACCAATTCCCCCCATATGAATTGATTTACAGGTTCATCTATTCCTACATATGAGATTGTAGCAGATGCCAATCCCAGCCCCTGATTTGCTGTTTTGATATGGATAATGGAACCATTATTAAATCTTACAATGGGATGTATACCTCTGAATCCTTTTCCTGGCACGAATTCACAATCTGGATGAAAAGACTCTTTTGGAGTCATCTCATAGAGTTTTTCTTGTATTGTTACACTCTGCATGTGGCTATGAGTAATCAGGAAGGCAGTAATAGGAGGGGGATCAGTTTTCAAATAGGGATGAGTACCAAGGCATCTATGCAATAATTCAGCACATTGGGCCATTGTTTTACCTACCTGATTCCCTCCTAGCAGCAGTTTGATTTTACTTTTATCTTTCAAGAATGCTTCCTGAGGGGGAGTAGGGCAGAAGTAAATTAAAGGATTCTTATCTGCTCTTCCCTTGAGTCTCCTCATTGATTTAGCCATGTCCTTAATACTCATTGCTAATCATTATCCTATGTGGTATATATTTTGTTTCATTTGAGGAGATCCCATGTTATTTATTTTACTCTCTTTTTTCCTTGCTTGTAATGGATGTACAAAAGATGCTGATTCAGCTGGAGATACTGCTGCAGTATCAAAATAATTTATACTGTCTATGCTTATCCTTCCATGCATCATAAGCCCATGATACTCTCCCCTCTATGATGGGCCAGTATTCTGGAGTCAATTCGCAACCTACAATATCAAACCCCTCTAGGATTCCTGCTACTGCAGTAGTGCCAGATCCAAGGAAGGGATCTAGAATGATTCCCCCCGGTCTGCAGATTAGATTAGCTAACCAAGAAAATAATCGTACTGGCTTTACTGTTGGATGAGTATTGCGAATTTCTGCTGCTGATCTTCCTGCCCCTGCTCTGGGAGTTAACCCTGCTGATCCCTCTTCTCTTCCTGTTGCTTCTGCTCCTGTTATGCTGGGAAGATGTTCTAGCCCTGCTTCCTTCTCTGCTCTGGAGGGCTTAGGACATTGATAGATATTAGCAGGCCATCTACCATAAGGATTTATGGTCCCCGGATTTAATCCTCTACACTGGCTCCCATAGCCTATCTTTCCTGATCCTATTGAAATATCTTTTTCATTAGGACCTACCCAGCAGGAATCCCCATATCTGAATCTAGATTTATCTATGTTTAATCCTCCAGTACCCCATTTTAATACATTTTGGGCTACTGTTAATCCCTTCTCTAGAGGCTTTCGTGCAAGGATCGCAGGCTCGTAGCTTGGTTTCAATGCTGTGCCCCAGCCTTCCCATTGTGCGGCCTGTGGGGTTGCTGGTTTTGTTATGTTGATACTTGTATCTTCATATCCTGTTCCACCCACAAAATCTTTCCCCCATGACTCTCGCTTTTGATAATCCCCAACCACTTCCCTCTCCGCTCCAAGATGCCTATCAATTCCTTTTGATACATCGTGACTCTTAGGAAAGCCTGAGAAGTACAGCCAGCTTATCATATCGCGGATCTCAAAGCCTGAATCCTCAATAGCACATGTAATTCTATGAATTGTTCTAGTACCTCCAAAAGCTACCAGATGCCCCCCCGGTTTTAATACCCTGTAGCATTCTCTCCATACATCAGTTCTAAAAGCTATGTCTCCCCCATCCCAAGATTTACCCATAAATCCTTTACTGGCTCTTTGAAATAATCCATCTTTACCATATTGGGATTCTTTGGCATCCTCAGCAGAGAATCGCTTTACTATTGACTGCAGATGATATGGAGGATCACATAATACAGCATCTATACTATTATCTTCCAGCTGCTTTAATGTCTCTAAGCAATCTCCTTTTAATAGTTTGAATTCTGGAATTATCATATCCCCATATAATTTCCTTTCCATTTTTTTACCTCCTAATTTATATCTAAATTTATCCCCATTGATTCTGCTCCCTCTTCCAATATCTCTGCTAATGGCCTCTCCTGTAAAGTGGCTAATATCTGGCAGATTTTCAAAAAGTATTCTGTTTTAGGTATGCTTCCCCTGGTCCTCCATTTTACTATAAGGCTAGGATGAGCTCCAACCTGATGAGCAAGCCATGTAATTGTCTTTCCTGATTTGGTGATCTCTGATCTGCAATACTCCCCAAAATTCATATATTCCCCTATGGCAATATTCACATATCATTTTTACTTTCTCTTCTCAAATACCTCGGTACATGTATCCCATTCTGGAGTAACTGTATCATTACAGGCCCTTAGTATATGGAGACTGTTAGAGATATTGGCCATTGACTCGCATTCCTGTTGGCTTGCCCCATCTCCTTCCCTTGTTTGGAGCCTGCAGAATAGTTCTCTACACAATAGATCCCCATGATTGTCTAGATATTCTTTGGAGCAAGCAACCTCCAATAGATCCGGGGCAGTAAGATTCTTTTGTAGCTCTATTTTCCCTGTAGCAATAGAGGCATTTA